>JALTLP010000301.1 GCA_027001895.1 Chromatiales bacterium
TTTTGAAACTATACTTAAGTATTTGTAAATGAAAACTATTTCACCCTCAAAATACACATGGAAACGGCATGATTTGTGCTAGTTTTACATCTGCCAGTTAACTATATTAAGGAATATGGAGCCTTAAAGCATGACCCTAACCCCCGAAAAACTTTTAAAAAATAACATCGAACTTGTTTCATTACCGGACATTGTCTTCCAGCTAAACAATATGGTTAACGACCCTCTCTGCAATGCCGCTGAAATTGGCGAATTAATTGCAAAAGATTCCGTATTAACCATCCGACTATTAAAAATAGTCAACAGCCCTTTTTATGGGTTTCCGTCTTCCATTGACTCCATCCCAATGGCCATTACCGTACTCGGTGTTCGCCAGTTACGCGACCTTGTTTTTACCAGTTGCGTAATAAAAAAATACAGTAAAATTCCTTCCAGTATTCTTGATGCCGACACATTCTGGCACCATAGTATTGCAACCGCACTGTGCGCCCAGATAATAGCCAGGCAAGTTAAACTGTCACATAGCGACCGGCTGTTTACCTGTGGCATGTTGCATGATATTGGCCTGCTTATTCTTGCCTTAACCTCGCCAGATGAAACCCGACAGGTTCTGGAACTGGCACGTGACACCAACAAGCCGAGTCAGGAATTCCAGAATGATGTCTTTGGTTTTACACAGGCTGACGTTGGCGCAGCACTAATCCGTAAATGGCATTTACCCGAATCATTGATTGAACCTGTTTTGCTGCAACAAACCAACAAGGCAGCAACCCGCTTCCCAATGGAAACAGCCATTTTAAAAGTTGCCAATGTTATTGCCAACAATAACAAGCAAACGGCTATTATTGGCGATAACCAGATTA
Source organism: Chromatiales bacterium (assembly GCA_027001895.1). GTDB lineage: Bacteria > Pseudomonadota > Gammaproteobacteria > UBA6429 > Thiohalophilaceae > SZUA-37. The sequence continues at coordinate 864 of JALTLP010000301.1, forward strand.
TTCACCCTGGCACGCTTGAGCTGCTTGGTTTAACAGAAAATGCGCTCAATGATATCCAGGAAGAACTGCAAGACAGCCTGCAATCTACGTTAAACATTATTTATGTAGAGCAAGCTGCCTGATATTACTTACAGTGCATCTCTAACACGTTGCAAACGAGCTTTCACTTCAGCGGCGAGTTCTTCGATTCCGTCTTTTTCCACCAGTGTTAGTACAGCCGCTGGATCCATAAAGGCAACCGTAATATCGCCATTGTCTTCTTCACGTACCAAAACATTACAAGGCAGCAATAAACCAATATCTGGCTCGGCTGTAATTGCCTTGTTTGCCAATACCGGGTTACATGCACCTAAAATAGTATAAGGGCGTTTATCAACGTCGAGTTTTTTCTTCATCACGGCCTTAACATTTATTTCTGTTAAAACGCCGAAACCTTCTTTAGACAGTTCTTCGGTTACTTTTGCAATGGCATCATCGAAGCTGCCTTTAAAGGTGGTGCTAAATCCGTACATTTTTATCTCCAGTTATTGTCAGTAAAGTTATTCCTTAATATATGGAGTTAACGCCGATTGATTTCAAGCCAGTTTTTGTAGATTTCTTCCGGCCATTTTGACTGCACCCAGGTCAGCACTGCATCAATTTCGTCCTGAGTCAGTTTTTTACCCCAGGCTGGCATATCGCCCCCCTTGCCAATCGAGCCTTCTGTGATGATTGACATTAGCAAGGCCTTTGAATGATGCCAGGCGTGCCCGGTGCCATTCAGCGGTGGCGGTTTTAACTTGCCATCTGGCTTACGCACTCGCCAGTCAGGGGTGCCTTCGGCATTGGCACCGTGGCATTTAGCACAGTTTTCCTTATACAGCTTGCCACCTCTGGCAACCCTGGCAAACTCAAAATCAGCCTGAGAAGCAGGCATATCATAGGTCTTAATCGCAGCAACATTGGCTGTTGTTTTTGAGACAGTACTATTGGCCGTTGCCTGCTGTGAAGTATCTGACTGTTCTTTGGAACAGGCGCTTACGATTGCAATAACTGAAATAATAAAAATTATATTTTTCATTTTCTTTTCCTGCCAATACAGAAAACATACTTGTTAAAAGAGCCGGACACCAGTTACACACGATGCCCGGCAATGGAGAGACTACATATTGTGTTTACTATGGTCCATCTTTTTGGCGTTGCCCGGGCCGGCAGCCCAGCCTTTTGGCTTGCCACCACAACGTGCCCAGGTTGCATTATCAACCATGACAATACCGCGACTGGCCTTGGCACACTGCGTCGCAACGCTGTCTTTAGAGGAGGTCGCTTCCATATTGTACTTGCCATCGGAACCGGCTTCGCGACTTTTACCACTGGCAGGTAAGGCGGCTTTCTTTTTGAGTTTAATAGCAGAAAGTTTTTTAGACATGGCCTTGAAGTTCATCTTACTGCCGCTCATGCCGCCACACTTCATGCCACCTTTCATCCCTTTCATGCTATTCATTCCATTCATGCCAGCTTTCTTGCCTTTACTCATATCCATTCCACCACCGCATTTCATGCCACCCGACTTTTTCTTTTTCGAGCCCATGTTCATGTTATCCATATTACCCTGTTCCATCTGGTTAGATCCCATTTTGCTGTGGTCCATTTCTGCCGCCATTACCGCCGCATTAAAACCTGCGACAGTAATAATAACGACACTGCTTTTAGCTATTGCCTGTATCATTGTTTTCATAATTAAGAATCCTTTATCGTTTAATATAGCCATGTTCAAGGCCAAGGATAGATTTACGTTCACCGATGTTATCGTTAATCATGGTGTCGAAGCTGAATGAAATACCAACCTGATACGTATTATCACTACCATCACCTAAACCCGAACCATAACTGGTGTGTTTAACCTGTGCGAGCAGGTCAACACCTTGCCCCAGTGTATAAACAAAACTCGGTGCAATACTCCACTGAGTGGCATTACTAACATCCGAATAGTCTTTATATGCAGCCGTTAAGGCAGCCTGCCAGCGGGTTAACAACTTGGGCCGACCGGTGTAACGGATGCTGGTTACCAGAGAGGTGGATGCAGCACGTGCAC
>JALTLP010000302.1 GCA_027001895.1 Chromatiales bacterium
GGTAACATTGCCCCGGTAGGGAAAACACATTATTTTCGGGTTATTGCCTGTAATGAAGGTGGCTGTAGTGAGCCAGGTCCGGCTGATCCTGGCTGGATAGCATCAACAAATCCGTCATCACAGCGTTTGCCGACAATAACGACGGCACGCAATAACATCCCTCGTGTTACGGTACCTGTAAAACGTAAATTTACGATTGATACAATCCGTTTTAATGTTCCTTTGTATGTTACAGATATTCACCCTGATATTGAGTTTGTGGTGCCGTTATGCCGTATTTTTAATAGTCGCTCTGTTATGTCAAACGCAAACGAGGTGGGAATCAAATATACGAATGTCCCCGTAACAAGAAACAATCGGAAAACAGGGCAGGTAATAAAACAGGTTATTCTGGATTTGAAACGCCCGGCAAATATACATAACGGCAAGCGACTGGAACAGGCCGTTTCTTACAGTTGTACCTTGTACATTCGTCGTAAAGGAAGTAGCAGTTTACTGGTTTATTCTGCTTCCAGTCATGATCCCCGTACCCGGGCAAAAACAACTCCTGTTAATGTTGTTACAGGAAGCATTAGTCAACCGCGTGTCGTCAGAGTGGGGCAAACAACAATCAATCTTCGTACGGCCAAGTTGAAAGCACAAGGCAATCCGTAGTGCCGTAGTGAAATTTCTATAGCAAGTTGAGGTTGATTATTTTAGCGAAATTGTATTGTTGTGAGTTATTGATGATGCAGTTGGCTATATCAATGTAATCGGTTATAGCGTATTTCTGGGATAATCAGGTTTAAGCTTTTAAGGTCGATAATGCATTAAAATTTAAGGATAAGTTGTATTTTTCTGATTTGACGATAACGATATCGCTATTTTCTGTTATTCTATGTGTTTACACGGGCAATATGGAGTAATTGAATGAGTGAATATCTACCGGGTTTAGCGGGTGTGCCTGCGACCAAATCCAATATTTCGGATATTGATGGTGAGAAAGGTATTCTTGCTTATCGTGGCTATCCTATCGAGGAACTTGCCAAAAATAGCAGCTTTGAAGAAACAACCCTGTTACTGCTTGATGGTCGTTTGCCAACCGAAACTGAATTACAGGAATTTACCCAGCAAATTATTGATAACCGGGATATTAAATTTCACACCCGTGGTCTAATGAAAAACCTGCCCGCGGCGGGCCACCCGATGGAAATGCTGCAAACCGTGGTGGCCAGTTTAAGCATGTTTTATCCCGGCTCAGAATGTTTAACCGGTGGCGGTAGTTGTGATGATTTAAATTATATCCACAACACCACGGTAAAAATTATCTCCCGACTGCCTTCAATCGTGGCCATGTGGGAACATATCCGCAATGGTTATGACCCGGTTAAACCGAGACACGATTTAAGCTACGCAGAAAACTTTCTGTATATGCTTACCGGTAAAGATCCGGACCCAATGCTGGCAAAAATTATGGATGTTTGCCTTATTTTGCATGCCGAGCACACCATTAATGCGTCTACCTTTGCGGTACTGGTAAACGCTTCCACACTGGCTAACCCGTACAGTGTTATTGCTGCGGCTATCGGTGCCTTGTCCGGGCCGTTACACGGTGGGGCAAACCAGCGTGTTGTTGAAATGCTGGATGAAATCGGTTCGGCCGATAAAGCCGAAGAATACATCGATAACAAGTTAAAGAACAAAGATGTTATCTGGGGAATGGGCCACCGCGAATATAAAACCAAGGATCCACGTGCAACAATTTTACAGGGACTGGTTGCCGAGCTTATGCAATCACGTGGCGGTGATATCAGCCCGGCGTTTGAAATTGCCAAGGTGGTAGAAGAAGTTTGCGAAGACAGGCTGGCTAAAAAGGGCGTATATGCCAACGTCGATTTTTATTCAGGCATTCTTTACAGCGAAATGGGTATCCCGCCTGATCAGTTTACCACTATCTTTGCCATTGCCCGTTCAGCAGGCTGGTTAGCCCACTGGCGTGAACAGCTTGGTGATAACCGTATCTTCCGTCCTACCCAGGTGTATACCGGTGAGCCTATTCGTCATTATGTGGATATTAGTAAGCGCTAGGTTTTTGTTGTGGGGAAAATTTAAATTTTCTCTGATATGTCATTGCCAACGCAGTGAAGCAATCTGTTTGTAATGTGTAAAGAGTCAATAAGCCACGGCGGCAGAGTGTCTTAATTTTTTCATGTTCTATATCTTGTGTCCGTTGTGGTTAAAAAATAATTATTCACAAAAAATTGTTAAACAAAATATACCGCACCCAGGATGACTGCTTTTGAAGCACCGGTTACCTCGGCTAAGTTACCGGGTTTATTTTCTAAAGTTTGTTTAGCCAGCCAGGCAAAGGCCATGGCTTCGACCCATTCTGCAGGAATATTGACAGCGTCGGTTGCGGCCACCGTTATGGTTTTTAGTCGTGCCTGTAAACGAGACATTAAAAAGTCATTCCTTGCGCCACCACCACAAACAATAACTTCATCACAGTCAGTGGCGTATTGTTGTATTGCATTAGCAACCGATACGGCCGTGAGTTCACAAAGAGTTGCCTGAATATTTTCGGCAGCTAAAGCTGCAAAGCCTTTTAAGTTTTCTGTTAACCACGTCGGACTAAAGTAATCGGTACCGGTGCTTTTTGGGGGTGGCAATTTAAAGTAATTATCCTTTAAAAACTGTTGCAGTAAATCGTTATTAACCGAGCCGCTGGCAGCCCACTGGCCTTTATCATCAAAGCTTTTGTTTTTGTGCTGTTGAATCCAGCCATTCATTAAAGTATTGGCCGGGCCGGTATCAAAACCTGAAACGTCTTTATTATTGTCGGCAGGCAAAATTGTAATATTGGCAATACCACCTAAATTCAGAATAACCCGGTTATTTTTTTCATGTCGAAAAACCTGGTTATGAAACGCCGGTGCCAGTGGCGCACCTTGTCC
>JALTLP010000303.1 GCA_027001895.1 Chromatiales bacterium
AGATTGCCACGCTCACTGCATGAGCTCGCAATGACCTTCTTTGTCGTTGCGAGGAGTGAAACGACGAAGCAATCTGTTTTTTATTTACAGTAAGATTACCGCGTTTACTTCGTGCGCTCGCAATGACCCTTTTTGTCGTTGCGAGGAGTGAAACGACGAAGCAATCTTTTTTTTAATTTACAGCAAGATTGCCACACTCACTGCATGAGCTCGCAATGACAAACATAAAAAAGAATCTCGCTTCGTGCGCTTGCAATGACAAATAAACTAAACCAGCTCAACTCGGCTAAAGGGATTAGAAAACACCCTTAATCGCTGTTCAACGGGCTGTGTTACAAGCGCAAGTTGACTCGAACCATCGAAGATGGTTAAGGTGCTCACAATGAACCCGAAGGGTTCTGTGAAGAAGTGCTTCGCGGTTCATTATGCGTACCCTACGACATGTCACACCCCGTCAGGCCATCTTTTTGTATCTTTTTCTTGCGCTAACAAGAAAAAGAGACTCGCAGCAGCGGGCGAACTTTGCAAGGAGCAATCACCAAAGTATCCAGTCAGCGTTTATAATATATGAATTTCCGCATACGCGGAATAACAAGACAGGTTGCCACTAATTCATAATATCCTGCTTCACTGCATCTGAACCTTCTGTTTTCAGCATATCAATTTCGGTTTTACGGTTCATAACAATAATCGTGATACGACGGTTACTGGGATCTGTTTTATTTTTCTTGTTATACAAAACAGAAGATGAAAAGCCGACAACCCTGCCAATCTGACTGACTTTTACACCACCTTTTAAAAGTGTACGACGCGCTGCATTGGCACGGTCAGCCGACAGTTCCCAGTTGGTATAAGGCAGTTTAACTTCTTCACCGTAATCGTTCTCATAAAGGATATAGCCTTTATGAAAGCGGGTTGCATCGGTATGCCCACTAATACTGATACGGTTAGGTACAGTACGCAATGTTTTGGCAATTTCCATAAGAATTTTTACTGTGTATGGTTTGAGCTTTGCACTACCAAGATCAAACATGGGGCGATTCTTTTTATCGAAAATCTGTATGCGTAAACCATCCGGGGTTATATCCAGATAAAGTTGTTCTTTAAACTTTTTCAGTGATGCACTTTTTTCAATAGCCTTTTTAAGTATTTGTAATAAATTATCGAGTACCTTTTTATCCGCCTGCCGTTTCTTTTGTTCTTCTGCTGACTCAGTCGCTTTGTTTCCATCGCGCTGCAAGTCTTCTTCGCCTTTTTTACGTTCAGGCTGCTCGGTTGTCTGGCTAACATCCTGGTCTCGTGTCTTATCTCCTCTAGGCATTTCCTTGGCACCACCGAGTTTAATCATGCTGGTACTGGCACCACCTATACCTTTTATACCGGCCGGGTTTTTAAAATAATCAGAGATGCCATCACGTTGAGCCTCGTCGGTAATACCAAGTAACCACAGCAGTAAAAAAAAAGCCATCATCGCTGTTACGAAATCGGCATAGGCAACTTTCCACGCGCCACCATGATGCCCGTGGCCACCACCTGAAACCTTCTTGATAACTATCGGTTGTTTTTTATCGTCCCCTGCCACAAGCTAATCCTTAACTTAACTGCCCTTTACAAATTCTTCCAGTTCTGTAAAACCTGGCCGCACATGACTAAACAGAGCTTTACGACCAAACTCCACGGCTATTTGCGGAGTATAGCCATTAAGCGTAGCCATAATACAAACCTTGGCACACTCAAATAATTTCGAATCTTCTTCTGCCTGTGCAGCCAATGCATTGCCCATAGGGCCAACAAACCCATACGCCAATAATATACCCAGGAAAGTACCGACCAGAGCAGCGCCAACATGGTGGCCTAACACTTCGGGTGGTTCACTAATAAAACCCATTGTAATAACAACACCCATTACCGCCGCAACAATACCAAATGCCGGTAAGCCATCGCCCATGGCGGTAACAGCGGCGCTGGCTTTATGCCCTTCTTCGTGGTGGGTATCAAGTTCAACATCCATCAGCCCTTCGAGTTCAAAGGCATTCATATTACCGCCAACCATTAAACGCAGATAGTCACAGATAAAGTCTATTAAATGATGATTTTTTAATAAGGCTGGATAGGTTTTAAAAATTTCACTTTGTTCAGGTTCGTCGATATCTCCTTCCAGTGCCATTAAACCTTCTTTTCGTGACTTGGAAAATAATGCATACATCAAACCCAGCAAATCCATATATACCTGCTTTTTATACTTGTTGCCTTTTAGCAAACCAGGTAAACCCGAAGCAGCTTCTTTAACAACCTTGCCAGGATTGGCAATAACAAAAGCACCCAAAGCACCACCAAAAATAATGACAAGTTCAAATGGCTGATACAATGCCAGCAAATCACCACCGGATGCCAGATAGCCGCCGATAACTGCACCAAGAACCATAAGCAAGCCAATTATTAATTTCATGCCTTTTTATCCCTCATATATCTTTTAATCCAACTAACCATATCTAGTAAAAATATCGACCTACAAACCAAAAACTTGAGAAAAAACAGTATATCGGCAGATAAAAGCCCACTACCAGAGATTAGCGCTAAAGTAATTGAACGATTCAACCGATATAAAGGTGAATCAATATTTTTAATAATTACAGCATGTTAGAGCATATACGCACAGCCGACGTTTTACAGGACGTTCTGGCACAAACAGGTAATCAACAGTTTCCGGTAATGGAAAGGACGATTGTTGCATTAAGAAAAATCTGTGCGGATGAAAATGCTAAAACCGAAGAAATTGCACATATTGTCAGCCGCGATCCCGGTCTAACCATTTACCTGCTCAGATTTTGTAACAGGAAATCACATAGTAGCCTGCGCGCTGAAATTACATCAATAAACCAGGCATTAATGATGCTGGGCACTGAGCAGGTAAAAAAT
>JALTLP010000304.1 GCA_027001895.1 Chromatiales bacterium
AGATAATTCTTCCGTAAAATGGAAAATAGGTGAAGACCTGCCTGGCACTGGCGCTATTCGTAATATGAAATCGCCGACTCAGTTTGGTGACCCTGATAAAATGACCAGTTCAAAGTATTTTACAGGTAGTGCGGATCGTGGTGGGGTACATACCAACAGTGGTATTAATAACAAGGCAGCATATTTAATGACCGATGGAGGTAATTTTAATGGTCAGAACATTATTGGAATTGGTATAACTAAAGTTGCAAAGCTTTATTATGAGGTTCAAACAAAATTTTTAACAAGCGGTTCAGACTATCTTGACTTATACAATGCACTTAACCAGGCATGCAGCAGTTTTGCAACAAAAGGTACGGCCGGTTTTACCAGCCAGGACTGTAACCAGGTACAAGCTGCTTTAACAGCAGTGGAAATGAACCTGCAACCGGCAACCGATTTTAATCCTGATGCCAGTCAATGCCCTGCAAATACAATTTTTGGTTCAACTATTTTCTCTGATGATTTTGAGTCCGGTTTATCGAAATGGACTCTTTCACACAATAATAATCTAACAAATAAGGACTGGGTTCTCGCAAGAGGTTATGCAACATCAAAGGTTAGATCCCTGTTTGCAAGTAATATCAATACAGGTTCAGACCAGTATGCTCAAATAAGTGTCACGTTACCGACAACGACAGACGGGATATTTCTGTTGTTTAATCACGCAATTGATTCTGAGGGGGGTAATGGCAATTATTATGATGGCGGGGTTATTGAGTACAGCACGAATAATGGTGCAAACTGGAATGATGCCGCTAATCTTATTGTTGATGGCAAGAGTTATACAGGTGTTATTGATGCCAATTATCAGAATCCACTGGCCGGAAGGCTTGCCTTTGCCGGGATAAGCAATGGTTATGTTTCCACGCGTATCAACCTGACAAATTTTGCTGGCTCTACAATTTTATTACGCTGGCGTTTTGCTACCGATGCAAGTAATGCTGCATTCGGCTGGGTTATTGATGATGTCGCAGTATACAGTTGTAAATCGGTGCTTGGCAGTTTACCGGATGCAAAAGCCGGGGTCGATCAAACCGTCAACCCTGGTGATAGCGTTACTTTAAATGGTAGCGCAAGTAGTGATGCGGATGGCCTGCTATCAAAATATCTATGGGAACAGGTTGGCGGCACAAGAGTGAAGCTGAATAATCCTGCGGCTGCTATCACCAGTTTTATTGCAACAGTCAATGCCGAGGTGCTTTCTTTCAGGTTAACAGTAACCGACTCAGATAATAATACGGATACAGATATAGTAAATGTTGTGGTAAAGGCAAACCCGGTTGCCAATGCCGGCACTGACTTTAGTGTTGTTAAAGGCACAACAGCTACACTAAACGGCAGTGCAAGTAGCGATGCCGAGGGAGCCATTGCAACTTATGCCTGGACGCAAACGGGGGGTGAAACAGTAGTATTAAGCAGTCCCGCAGTCGCATCACCCACTTTCACCGCACCGGCAAGGGCTCAGGTACTCAGTTTTTCACTCGTTGTTACAGATACGGATGGAAATTCTTCGATGCAGGATACGGTAAATGTAACTGTTACGGATGTTGCTCCGCCTGCGCCAGCATCTGGCGGGGGTGGTACGAGTACGGGTGGAGGTGGTTGTAGCCTAAATTCAAAGGCAGGGTTTAACCTGGACTTATTGCTATTGTTAGCCGGGTTGTCTGTGTTCCACCTGTGGAGAAAAAGAAAGTTTAAAGCCGACTTATAAAAAAGTTTTGCTTATTTGCTTTGCTGCTTCTTCGATGTTAATGCTGGACATGTCCTCTGCGCTGCTGGATTCAGGGGGGCTGAAAGCCAGGCGTCTATCTTCAGAATTCAATGTTTGCCAGCGTAACGCAGTTGCTGAACGGCGGCGAGTGTAAAAAGCAGCCGTTGGTCTGTCGAGTACACCGGCAATATGTAAGGGGCCGGTGGAACCACTGATAAAACAATCTGAAAATTGCAGATGTTTACAAAATTGTTCCAGTCCCTGGTTTGATTTATATAAAACTTTATTCCTGGTAATACCAGCAAAAACTTGTTTTGCCAGCCCAGCCTCATCCGGGCTGTGACTGATAATAATGGTGATATCCCGTTCACTGGTTAATTTGTTGGCCAGCTCAGTAAATTGTTGTGCTGATAAGTTACGGGCAGAACCACCACTGCCGGGGTGCATCACGACCAGTAAATTTCCGGGAGGAATAGTATGCTTTTGCAGAAAGTCCTGTTTAAGTTGTTCGATTTGTTCAGCATGAAACTGTAGAAAAGGCGGGTGCACGGTTTGTAGCGGAACAATATTTAATAATGACAGTAAATATTCTGCAAGCTCCTGATTATAGCGATGTTCCGGCTGTTCCGAGCGGGAACGGCGCTGGGTAATTCGGTGATTATAAAATAGCTGTGCAATCTTGCTTGCAGGGGCAATTCGGGTTGGAATACTTGCTCGCCATGCGGCAACAGCGACTCGTAGCGTTGAAACGAGACTGATAATAGCATCGTAATTTTGTTGCTCTAGCCGTTTTGTTAATTTGCTGGTTTCTTTAAAATACTGCGGGTTTTCGCTCTGAGTCGCTGGATCAATGATAACCTGGTCAATAAAATCGCACAATTTGGCCATTGGCGCGGTATACTGCGAAACCAGCAGGTGAATTTCGGTATCTGGCAGGTTTTTCTTCAGAATAGCGAGAGCGGAAAATGAAACCAGCAAGTCACCAAGCTTGTCGTTTCTCACCACAAGTATTTTTTTTATATTTTTGGCATTTAATAGTGTTTGCATGGTGTAAAATATTTTACGGGGTCGCGCTGATAAATGCCAGAAAATCCGGAACCTGAAAAATCAGTACAAAGATAACTGACAAGATTAGAATAAGAAACTCAACAAAAGTATAAGCAATGAAATTTTGGTTTGAACGCGGAGCATGGGTTTCGCAAAAGACACAGCAAAAGTATAAAGATCTTTCACCTGAAAGTATTAAAAGTATTGCAATAATCCGTCATGCTGCGCTGGGTGATTTAATACTAACCCGCGCTTTTATAACCGAAGCCAGAAAATTTTTTCCAAATGCCAGTATCACTCTAAGCGTTGTGAGTAATTACCAGTATGGTGTACCGGATGATCTTGTTGACAGAGTGCATGTGGCAGTCGGTAGTGATCAACGGAATTTACCGAAGAAAGAACAAATTAAAATTGCCAGAAATCTCGGCCCCCACGATATTATCTTTGATATGGCAGTATCCAGTCGTTCAATATTATTATGTGTTTTAAATAAAGCTAAAATTAAAGTCAGCTTCCCGTATAGAAATTGGCAACGTATTTTTTATGATGCCTGTGTATTTCGTTCTGATATGCAGTATGAAGCAGAAACATTACTGGATATGTTGCGTTTGTTTGGAGCCAATGTTTTATACCCACCGGATTTTCAGTATGCCAATCCACCGGCAATAAAGGAACGTCCTTATATTGTTTACTTTACGACGGCATCTGAAACAGCCAAGTGTTGGTCTGTCCAGAATTTTGCAGGCTTGCTACAGCGCGCTTCGCAACAATACCCGGATTATGAGCATATTATTCTTGAAGGTCTGGCTGACTGGGAATCAACCGATGAGTTAATGAACAATATTAACGCTCAAGGTATGCTAAAAAACGTTTCTGTTCAAAAGGCGTCATCACTGGATGACACCGTTTCTTTGTTAAAAGGTGCATTAGCCCTGGTGGGCAATGATACCGGCATTCGTAATCTGGCGATATGTTGTTATACACCAACGGTTGGTATTTTCTTTTCTAAAGTTTTATACCGTTACTGGCCTCGCTTTGGAAAGCATGATGCCGTTTTTAATGCAGACGGGAGTGTTCCATCGGTTGAGAGTGTATTGAAGAGTATGACCAAAATAGTGAATGAAGCAACAAAATGAATAGTACAGATAAAATCCTGGTAGTGCGTGTTGGTCGGGTTGGTGATATGGTTATGATTACAGCCGCGCTCAGAGAAATTCTTGATTCTTTCAGTGAGGCAGAGGTACATGTTTTGACAGGAGGGGATGGTAAACGGGTATTAAATGGTTTTGACTCTCGTTTAACTCAGTTCTATTTGTATAATCGTAAATCGCTCAATGCCGGATGGGTGCGTTATAAAATTAAGCGCTTAATTGGTCTGGAAGATTATACGCATATATTCTGTTTTGAAACCAACCCCAGTTACCTTAAACTTTTTAAACGAAGCAAAGCGGCTATTTATGTAAACCAGGATTGCAGCCCGGATAAAAATTATGCATGGCATTGTTTACAAACGGTTAACCGGGTCACTGGTAAAGACAGTAACCACTGGGTTAATTTAAAAGTGACTGATAAATCGCAAAGCTTACTCAACGAAATATATCAACAAAACAATATCGACAGGAACAAGCTGATTATCGGTCTTCACCCAAGCTTTAGCGGGCTAAAGAAATTAAAGTTACGCAGTAAACGTAGCCTGCATGAACGTGGCTGGCCGGAAAAAAACTGGGCCGCTTTAGCCAGGGCATTAAAGCAATACGCACAACAAAACAATATTGAAATACAGATCATTATGGACTTGCTTGAAGAAGACCGTGCATTGGGTGAGCGCATCGTAGAGCAAAGCGGTGGCGCAGTACAAATGCTGATTCCACCAATGAACTTTGAACGCTACAAGGCAACCTTACAATCGATGGACTTGCTAATAACACCCAATACCGGGCCGATGCATATTGCCGGTGCGCTGGGGACTAAAATGGTGGCACTTTTTGCGGTAGAATCACCGGATAATTGTGGGCCCTATATCCCTGAAGCGCAATATGTACCACTTTGTGCAGAAAATATGAAAAATCCCGAGCTTGGGCTTGCTGCTATTGGTGTTGAAAATGTTTTGGATGCATGCAAGACATTTATCCACTAAAATAACACGCTATTAATCAGACAGAGCCTATTATGAGTCAGTCCCGAACAGTTATTGTTACCGGTGGAGCCGGTTTTATTGGTGGTAATTTTATTTATCATATGCTGGATAATGGTTATACGGTTATTAACCTCGATGCTTTGACCTATGCCGGTCATATGGAAACTCTCGAAGGGGCATTGAATAACCCCAACCATCACTTTGTTGAAGGACGTATTGGTGACAGTGAACTGGTTGGTTCATTGTTTAAAAAATATAAACCTGATTCAGTGGTAAATTTTGCTGCCGAGTCGCATGTTGACCGCTCAATTGATGGGCCCGCCGAATTTATCCAAACCAATGTGGTCGAAACATTATCGCTGCTTGAGTCTGCTCGCAGTGCATTAAAAGATTATCCGGAAGATAAACAGCAAGCTTTCCGCTTTTTACATGTTTCCACAGATGAAGTTTATGGTTCCTTAGGTGAAACCGGATTGTTTACCGAAGAAACACCCTATGCGCCTAATTCACCTTATGCCGCTTCAAAGGCATCATCCGATCACCTGGTTCGTTCCTATTTGCATACCTATGGTATGCCGGTTGTTATAACGAATTGCTCCAATAATTATGGCCCTTATCAGTTCCCGGAAAAACTTATCCCGCTGATTATATTAAATGCACTGGAAGGCAAACCGTTGCCAATTTATGGCAATGGCCTGAATGTCCGTGACTGGTTATATGTAGAAGATCATTGTTCAGCAATCCGCACGGTTTTAGAGGGCGGCCGAATAGGAGAAAAATACAATGTTGGTGGTAACTATGAAAAAACCAATATTGAAATAGTAAAAACTATCTGTCGTTTGCTCGATAAAGTTAAACCCGCCGGAAATGGTAAACCTTATGAAGAGTTAATTACCTATGTTGATGACCGACCGGGACATGATCTGCGTTACGCCATTGACAGTAGCAAAATACAAAAAGAACTGGGCTGGACTCCGGCAGAAACATTTGAATCAGGCATAACTAAAACAGTGCAATGGTACCTGGACAATATTGACTGGTGTAATAAAGTAACAGATAAAAATTATAATCGTGGACGCTTAGGAACAGCACAATGAAAGGTATTATCTTAGCCGGTGGTTCAGGAACTCGCCTGTACCCACTGACACAATCCATCAGTAAACAATTACTTCCTGTGTATGATAAGCCCATGGTTTATTATCCGTTAGCAACTTTAATGTTGGCCGATATACGTGAAATTCTTGTTATTTCCACACCGGAAGATATAGAGCAGTACAAACGCTTACTTGGTGATGGCTCACAATGGGGGTTGAAGCTAGAATACGTTATTCAACCTGAGCCGGGTGGGTTGGCGCAGGCTTTTATTCTTGGCGAGGATTTTATTGGCAATGAAAGTTGTTGTTTAATCCTGGGAGACAATATTTTTTATGGTCATGGACTTGAAACCGTGCTGAAACAGGCGCAACAACGTGAACAGGGTGCAACAGTTTTTGGATATTATGTAAAAGATCCCGAGCGTTATGGTGTTGTCGAATTTGATAAACAGGGCGTGGCAAAAAGTATCGTCGAAAAACCGGATAAACCTAAGTCTAACTATGCGGTTACCGGCTTGTACTTTTATGATAATAAGGTTACTGATTTTGCAAAAAAATTAAAACCTTCACCGCGAGGTGAACTTGAAATAACCGATATCAACAACCTTTATCTCCAGCAGGGTGAGCTAAATGTTGAACGACTTGGCCGCGGCACCGCCTGGCTTGACACGGGTACACACCAGTCACTTATTCAGGCTGCCAACTTTATTGAAACCATCGAAGCCCGACAGGGTTTAAAGGTTTGTTGTCCTGAAGAAATAGCCTATCGCAACCAGTGGATAAATAGCGAACAGTTACGTAAGCTGGCGGAGCCATTAATTAAAAATAATTATGGTCAGTATCTTGTTAATCTGATTGAGCAAGGTTTGCCTGATTAAGAGTAAACAGTATGAAAGTTATTGAAACTAATTTACCGGATGTAAAAATTATTGAGCCGGATGTGTTTGGCGACGAGCGTGGTTTTTTTATGGAAACCTGGCAAAAACAACGTTATCTTGAAGCAGGGATAGGGAATGAGCAGGGGTTTTTACAGGACAATCTTTCCTATTCAAAAAAGAATGTAGTGCGTGGTTTGCATTATCAGTACGAAAACATCCAGGCCAAGCTGTTATATGTATTGCAAGGTTCTGTCTTTGATGTGGCCGTTGATATCCGTAAAGGTTCCCCCCATTTTGGTCAATGGACAGGGGTAGAACTTAGCAGTGAAAATAAACGGCAGTTGTATGTACCAGAAGGTTTTGCACATGGTTTTTGCGTAACATCAGAAACCGTTCTGTTTGCCTATAAATGTACCGATATTTATAACCCGAAGTGTGAAATAAGCATTAAATGGGATGATCCGGCAATTGGAATTCAATGGCCTGTTGATACGCCAACTCTTTCTGATAAAGATCTGGCTGCCAGACCTTTAAGTGAAATCCCTGCTGAAAAACTGGCAGTATACTCGTTGTAATTGTTTGTATTTTAGCCTGTTAAAATAATAATTTTTTGTATGTTGCTTAATATGTGGTACAAAATATAAATATGGGTATTATCCAGAACAAGTCGGGTGGCGAATATATTCTTTTTGATTCCGAGGTATTCACTAACCCGGATGATATCAGTTTCAGTGTTAAAACCTGGGCCAATCGCAGTGCCATTATTGGTTTTGCTGAAGGTCGTGGTACGACATTTTTTGTTGATTATCAGGGGCGCGAACTGGTTTTGCGGCATTACAAGCGCGGTGGCAAGGTTGCAGAATATATTGATGATCAGTATTTCTGGACAGGTCTGGCTCGTAGCCGCGCCTGGCGTGAGTTTAAACTTCTTGAATATATGCAACAGGTTTCATTACCCGTACCACGCCCTGTTGCAGCGCATGTAGAACGACAGGGCTTGCTTTACCGGGCAGACCTGATTACCCAGCGTATCCGTCATACGCATTTACTGTTAAACGAACTGGAAAACAATTCATTGCAACAGGGACATTGGGTTGCACTGGGTGGAATGATTCGACGTTTTCATGAACGGGGTATTCACCATGTCGATTTAAATGTAAAAAATGTATTGCTGGATGAAGGCGGGCGCTTTTATCTGATTGATTTTGACAAATGCAGTCACAGAAAAGTAACGACGTTCTGGCAAAAATCAAACTTAATGCGTTTTAAACGTTCCTTGCAAAAAGCGGTACTTTTAAACCCGGAAATAATTTTTACAGAACAAAACTGGAACTGGTTGCTTCAGGGTTATAATACGGCAGGTAGTCAGGCCTGAACTTTATACGGGTTTAACAAGTCCCGGATAAATGTTTTCCAGTTCATTCAGGTAATTATTAAACACACATTGTTGTTGTGCTACCAGTGCTACCGCATTTTTCTGATATTGTTCAATTTTTTCAGGGGCTTTAAATAAACGGCACAGTGCTTTCTCCAGACTGGCACCGTTCTCACATTGTATGCCTGCGTTCTGCTCAGTGAACAGTCTGGCCTCTTCGCTGAAATTATGCATATAAGGGCCGAAAATAACAGTTTTACCAAGTTGCGCTACTTCCAGAATATTTTGACCGCCCTTGTTAACAAACGAGCCACCCATAATAACAAAGTCAGCGCCACTGATAAAAGACAGTAACTCACCAAAAGTATCTGCAATATAGATATCAGTTTTATCCGTTATGGTTTCATCTTTACTTCGAATGGCAATATTTAAGTTAAACTCTTTAAGTTGACTGATAATTTCATTTAGTCGGTGTGGGTGACGCGGCACAATGACAATTAAACGGCTGGCATGATCAGAAGCCAGCCATGCCTGAACCAGTATTTTTTCTTCATTATCACGGGTAGAAGCAGCAAGCACATAATGCCTGTCCAGCTTAAATGGCGAAACTGTTTTGTTACTGTGTTGCTGGTAGTATTTAATATTTCCTGTTGTTTTAACTTTTGTGTTATCTGCTCCCAGTTCAATAAATCGCTGTGCGTCTTCTTTGCTCCGTGCGAACACCATTTTTACAGATTGCAGGCACTCGGCATAACGCTTTTTCATCCAGTCTGATGCATGCGTGGTTCTTTCTGATAAGCGTCCGTTAATAATTGTGATAGATATATCTTTTTTATGACACACTGTAAATAAATTTGGCCACAACTCGGTTTCGATTATTAAAAGTAATTGTGGTCGGGTTTTATTTATAAATCGGTGAATCGCCCATTGCCAGTCAACCGGGCAATAATTATGAACTACTTTACTATTAAACAGTTTTTCTGCCAGCAGAGCAGAGGACGGTGTATTGGTGGTTAAAATAATATTATTATTTTCACAAAGTTTTTTTATCAGTGGGCTGGCGGCATTGAGTTCGCCAACCGAAGCAGCATGAAGCCAAATATTTTTTTTAGTGGTAACAGAACGGTTGTTGTAAGCAAACCCGGATCGTTGCAGAAAAAATCGTAAATTCCTGTTGCGAATAGCTGTCCATGTTATGTAAATAATAACAGGAACGGATAGCAGGATTATAAGTAGTTTGTACCGGTTCATTTATTATTTACTGTTAGCTTACACGATTCTTATTTTATTAGTTTTGATACAGCCTTAAACTGTTCATGCCGGGCATCACGCAACCATTCAAAAGCAATAGATTCACTGTTTGTTATTGTTGCTCCTGAGTGTTGCAAACGCTGAAGGGCATTTTTATAATGTGAATTTTTTCGTGAACAAACAGCATCGCTGGCAATAAAGACCTGATAATTTTTATTTAATAAATCAATGGCCGTTTGTGTAACACAAATATGAGCTTCCATACCGGTCAGAATAAGCTGCGTTTTATTTAATTTTTTAAGTTTGTCATTGAAGTGATGGTTAGCGGTACAGGCAAAACAGGTTTTTTCTATTAAATGACAGTCGTCTGTCATTTCTAAAGTGTTAACTGTTGGCCCAAGCCCTTTAGGGTATTGTTCAGATACGATAACAGGAACGTTTAACAGTTCTGCAGACCGAAGCAGCAACTGCGTGTTTTCGACAACCTTGTTTAAAATTTTCTCGGGCATCGCCGCTGCCAGCCGTTGCTGAATATCGATAACAACTAAAACACTATCACTACTGTCGCAGAGTGTGTTGTTTTTTGTCATGACTGGATCCAGTCACTTATTTTTTTTAAATCATCACGGCTTAGAATACCGGCTGCTTTTTTTAGTCGTAATGTTTCCAGCAGGTAGTCATAACGGGCGCGGGCATAATCTTTTTTAGCACGGTAGAGTTCGCGTTGTGCATTTAAAACATCAACCGTGGTTCTGGTGCCCACTTCAAAACCGGCCTGAGTTGTTTCCAGTGCTTTGTCGCTGGAAATAACAGCTTGTTTTAGTGCTTTTACCTGACTAATTTTAGCTTGCACATTCAGATAGCCGGTTCGGGCCAGGCGTTCTGTTGCGCGTTGCGCCTGAATGTGTCGTTGTTTTGCTGCATTATACTGGTAGCGCGCCTGAGTTGTTTTTGATGAAACCCGACCACCTTCGTACAAGGGCAGATTAAACTGTAATGATAAAGTTGTTTCGTTGGTTTCACGTTTACCAAATATACCGCCACCTGTCTTTGTGTGGTTGCGTTCGGCAACAAAGTCGAGGGTTGGCCAGTGCCCGGCCTTTTGTATCGACACTTCATCACGGGCAATTAACATGGTTTGTTTTGCTGCCAGTAATTCAAGGTTATTATTAAGTGCCAGCTTAACCCATTCATCTATATTGTCTGGTTCAGGAGATAGTAACGGTATATCACTGGACAGTGATTTAATATCAGAATGTGTCAGGCCGGTTATTTCACGTAAACTTTCCAAGGTAAGTTGTACCTGGTTTCTGGCAGTAATAACCTGCGCAGCAGACTGGTCGTGCCGGGCACGGGCTTCGTGCACATCGGTAATGGCAATCAGGCCGACCTTAAATTTTTGTTCCGACTGTAACAAGCGTCGGCTTAACGCCTTGTATTCGCGCTGGTTAAAATTTAAATTATCTTTTGCGGCCAGTACATTAAAGTAGGTTTCGGCAACGCGTAAAATTAAATTGTATTTTGCCAGGTCAAAGTCGGCCTGTGCTTTAAGGACACGCGCATTACTCTGGCTTACCCGAACAAAATCACCGTGGCGGTAAAGTGTTTGCCGAAGGCTCA
>JALTLP010000305.1 GCA_027001895.1 Chromatiales bacterium
CAGTTGGGTGGTTATGGGTTTCGACCTTCATTAAAATTTGAATCGGTTCATTATGGTAGGCATAGCTTTTATCGGCTTGCGGGTAAAAACGCCCGCCCTGCGCGCCTTCAATAACCGCCGAGTTATCACTATAGGCGGACAACACACCTTCGTGGTTATGCTTATAGGTATGGCGAATCATGCCAAACAGGGAAATATCTTTTTGCTTGCCGTCGATTATCCAGTCGGCATTAAAAATTTTGTGGCGGCAATGCTCCGAGTTTGCCTGGGCAAACATCATTAACTCAACATCTGTCGGGTTGCGCTTAAGCCGGGTAAAGTTTTCTACCAGGTAGTCTATTTCATCGTCTGCCAGTGCCAGACCCATTTTTATGTTAGCTTGCTCCAGTGCCTGCTTGCCGTTAGCAAGAATATCGACGCTGGTAAGTGCTGCCGGTTCGGCATGCTGAAACAAAGATTTGGCTTGCTCAGTTTCAAACATCACCGATTCAATCATGCGGTCATGCAGAGTATCCGACAAAGTCTGCAAAACGCTTTGGTCAAGCTGTGCAGAAGCCTGTATATAATAGCCAATACCTCGTTCAATCCGGTTAATTTTTTTCAGCCCACAATTATGTGCAATATCGGTGGCCTTGGTAGACCACGGCGAAATGGTACCCGGACGTGGCACCACCAGGATAAGCTGTCCACTCTGTTCTTTAGCCTTAAATTCCCTATCTTCATTTAACAGGTGGTTAAGTGTGGCTAATTCAGTTTGGTTAAGGTCTGAATTAGTTTCTATAAAATAAATAAACTCGGTTGCCAGTGCATTAACCGATGGCTCGATAACCTGAATATTTGATAACTGTTTTTGTAAACGAAACTCAGAAAGTGCTGGAACACCGTGCAACTGCAACATGAATATTTTCTCGAAAAATATAGGCTAAAAGGAGTGCGTATAATACTCTAATGCGGGTACGGCTGCCAGATGGCGTTTATGCTGTATAAGTATCAGCCTATGAAATAGCCTCTATATTTGCTGCTATCCACTGAGCTAATTCAGCCTCACTGACTTCGCCAGCGGCCAGGTTTTCATACGTATGAGCAGCGTCTGCTTCACTGGCAGTTAACGTATAACCATTTATTTCTAGAAAAATGAATGTTGCATAAAATGCTATTCGTTTATTGCCATCCGAAAAACAATGATTCTTTGCCAGTCCAAAACCATAACAAGCCGCCAATTCGGCTAAGGTTACTTCGGTGTTATAGTGCTCGAGTTGCTGAGGGCGGCTTAATGTTGCTTCTAATTTCTCATCGTAGCTAGCAATAGGTTCGAGACCACCGTACTGGCTAATCGCACGCTTGTGTAACTGTCGAATAGCTGTTTCAGACAGCCATTTCATTTGGCTAGCTGTTTAAGCGTATTTTTATAACGGTGGTCGCATACTTCAGCTGCATTCATAATGGCCTCAAAATCAGGATCGTAAGCTGACAAGGTAAGGCCATCTTTATCCTGACTAACGTACAAAGTATCACCCTCTTTAACATGTAAAGGACCTAATACATCTTTGGGTAGAATCACGCCCAATGAGCTGCCAATTTTGCGCAATTTTAGAGTCGTCATTTTAATAGCAACCTGTGTTATAACAATAATTATAACATTATAGACTGTTGAGTGCTGTAACTCCAGCTGACGAACACTTGTTTCTGACTTAATTTACTTTAAACAAAAAACTTAAAAGCCCAGACCAGGCAAACCAATGCTATAAATGCCATGTGAGTATTTCGCTGCAAATTCGTAACCTGAGTCCTGAAGATACACCAGCAATGAATCGCTACCAGTAAAATTAATAACAAAAAGGTAAAACCCGCCCTGAAACTAAAATTATTATCGACTGGAAGTTCGTCTGAACTTATACCCAGATTTTGCATCCACTGATACGAGTTTCCCGGTAAAATCAGAATGATTACGAGAAAAAATATATCCAGCAGATATACCCCGTTTTGCTTTAGTTTTGTAAACATAATATGCAACCTAATCCTTTAGTAACTTTTTGATTCTGGGTCGAATTTTCAAAATTACCTTGCCATACGACATATTTGTTTTTATAGATTTTAACGACAAACCCACTCCCCTGTTATATCGGGCACCTGCAATCATAATTTGCTCATCAGTAAGCTGAGAAGTGCTAATACCCGGGAAATCTCGTTGAATAATATCAACATAATGTCTGGCAACCAGCTTAATATTGAATACATCCGTCTCTAAACACTTAGCCAATGCCTTCATTTGTGTGTATGAGAATTTTTTCAGGTCAATTCTCATTGTTCTTGCAGCAGTTCTCAACTGCATGCTAATCGCACCAAAAGAGGTTTTATTCGGGTTATTCGTGATGGTTAGGTTATCATCGACCCATTTAGGGCCACTCCAGTCAAAAGCTCGTACATTGAATGCCAGGCTATCGATAAACTGTGGATCACCCCCAGCCTCTATCCACGCAGTTCCAGCCAGTAAAACAGGAGGTATTTTATATTTTCTTGCGAATTGCTTAATATACATACGGTTGTGTTTAACCCAACCGTCTTTGAAACTTCGAAGATAAGGCCAACCACCACCAATATATCTGGGAATCACTTTCCAACGAACCAGATCAATGGTTGTCCAAACAGGTGATTTATTATTTGTTTTGCATACTATATTAGCCATAAAAGTCCTTTTTATTTATTCCAAATTTAAATATACCTTACCAATGCGCCAGCTTGTTCATTTCCTGCATCACTTCATTCAGCGATGCTTCACTATTATCAATAAGGCAAACCATATTGGCGATGCTGACCACCGATACCTGCTCGCTGCGTACAACCCAGCCACCCGGCGGCGTCCAGCCGTTCATCTGGGTAAACATAGCGAGCTGGTCGGCATTGCCCTGCAC
>JALTLP010000306.1:0-9809 GCA_027001895.1 Chromatiales bacterium
AGTATTTGCCGGGCCATTATTTAACTTTATTTTTGCTGTTTTTGCTTACTGGTTTATGTTTATTAATGGGACGCCGGGTATCAGCCCGGTTGTTGGCGAGGTTTTTGAAAATACACCTCTTGAAATCGCTGGTCTTGAAACGGGTGATGAGTTTCTCAGAATTAATAATGTTGATACGCCAATATGGGATGTAGTGCTTAATGAATTTGTTCAAAATGCACTGGATAAATCAACAATAGAAGTTGTGGTAAAAACCAGAGAAGGTGTCAGCAAGACATTAACCGTTGATTTTTCATCAGTGAATATTGATATCGAATCAAAGGAATTACTTAAAGATCTGGGCTTTATGCCATGGCGGCCTCCTGCAAAACCTGAAATTGCAGCTGTTATGAAAGATTCACCGGCTGACAAAGCAGGACTGAAAAAAGGTGATATTATCCAGAAAGTGAACACAATAGCGGTTAACGGCTGGGATCAAATGGCAAAAATTATATCTGCCTTACCCGACAAAGACATTGTGCTGACAGTTAAAACACCGGAACGTGTAAAGCAAGTTGAGGTTCATACAAAAAAGATTACACGCGAGGGTAAGGAAGTCGGGATTATAGGTATTGCTGCGGCTTCGAGTTATCCTGATTCAATGAAAGTTAACTACCAGTATTCCGTGGTGGATAGTATCGCAAAAGCACTGGAAACTACCTGGTTGTCAACAACACGGACATTAACATTCCTTGCAAAAATGATAACCGGGGAAATATCGCTGAGAAATATAAGTGGGCCAATCACTATTGCGAAGTATGCTGGCTTATCGGCAGATGCAGGGTTAAGCAAGTTTCTGGGGTTTCTTGCTATTGTCAGTATTAGTCTTGGTGTTCTGAATTTGTTACCGATACCCATGCTTGATGGTGGTCATTTGTTTTATTATTTAATTGAAATTGTTAAGGGCAGCCCGGTTTCGGCCTCGTTTGAAATGGTCGGACAGCAAGTTGGTATTATTGCTCTGTTAATGTTAATGAGTCTGGCTTTATATAATGACTTGTTACGCTTGTTTGGATAATTTAAAAGGTTTATTAAAGAAAATGCGTCGATTGTTGGTTCCATTTCTATCTTTGTGTGCGGCAAAAGCATATGCTTTTGAGCCGTTTGTTGTTCAGGATATAAAACTTGAAGGCTTGCAGCGTATTTCAATTGGTACGGTGTTTAATTATTTGCCGATAAAAGTAGGCGATAAAGTTACCGATAACCTGACATCAACAGCAATTAAAAAACTATTCAAGACCGGCTTTTTCAAAGATATAAAGATGGAACGTGAAGGTAATGTTCTGGTTGTGTTTGTTGCAGAGCGTCCAGCTATCGCTGAAGTGACTATAACGGGTAACTCAGATCTGCCTACTGAACAATTAACCGAAGCATTAAACCAGATTGGTCTTAAAGTTGGCCGTGTACTGGACAGAGCCGTTGTTTCTGTTATTGAGCAGGAATTACAACGTCAGTATTACAGCCTGGGAAAATACGCGGTAAAAATTAAAACTGAAATATCTGCTCTTGAACGTAACCGTGTAAATGTTGCAATTAAAATTGCAGAAGGCGAATCTGCCAGCATTTATGACCTGAATATTGTCGGCAATACTGCGTTTACTGACAAAAAGCTTCTGGCAAATCTTGAGCTGGGTGGCACAGGTTTTTTCGGTAGTCGAAAGGATTATTCCAAGCAACTTTTTGCCGCTGATCTGGAAACCCTGAAATCCTATTACCAGGATCGTGGTTATATCAATTTTCGGATTGATTCAACCCAGGTCTCACTTACGCCGGATAAACAGGATGTATACATTACGGTTAATATAACAGAGGGTGAAAAGTATACGGTTAAAGATATTAAATTATCTGGCAATCTGATTGTAGCTGAAGATGAGTTAAAAAAACTTATTACCTTAAAGTCGGGTGATATCTTTTCCCGTAAAAAAGCAAGCTTAAGCCGGACTAATATAAATGACAGATTGTCAGAAAATGGTTATGCGTTTGCCAACATTAACCTTTCGCCTAAAGTAAATGAAAAAGATAAAACAGTTGACCTGACTTTCTTTGTCGATCCGGGGCGACGTGTTTATGTTAACCGAATAAATATATACGGTAATATCAAAACAAAGGACGAAGTTATACGTCGGGAAATCCGTCAGATGGAAGGTGACTGGATGTCAACAAAAAGTATTGCCCAGTCCAAGAAACGACTTAATCGCCTGGGATTCTTCGATGATATTAGCGTTGAAACACCTGCCGTGGAAGGAACCAATGATCAGGTTGATGTTAACTACACGGTATCTGAACGACCTACGGGTAACCTGTCTGCGGGTCTGGGTTATAACGACACGCAGGGTGCGATTGTTAATTTCTCGGTAACACAAAATAATTTTGTCGGAACCGGTAATCGGATAAATATCAGTATTAATAATAGTAAGGTAGTTCAGAACAATACAGTCAGTTATACAAATCCGTATTACACTAAAGATGGTATCAGCCGTGGCTTTAGTATTTACAAGCGCAAGTTTTCTGCTAATGAAGCCGATATCAGTAATTACCAGACAAACAGTTACGGGCTTTCTGTTAACTATGGTATTCCCATGAGTGAAACAGATTCTATTGGTGTTGCTTTATCCTATGATAATACTGAAATTGTAACAGGTGCTAATACTTCCGCACCGATTGTGGCTTTTACCGATGCTGAAGGCAAAATGTATGACAACTATAAATTAAGGTTGTCCTGGTCACATGATAATCGTAACCGTGCCATTTTTGCTGACCGGGGTAACCTGGTTTCTGCTGGCATTGATGCCGCTATTCCGGGCAGTGATCTGGAATTTTACAAGTTAAACCTGCGTTATCTACAATATTTTCCACTGCTTGAAGATGTAACACTGCTGTTTAATACAAACCTTGGTTATGCGAAAACGTATGACAGTAACCGGACTTTACCGCCGTTTGAGAACTATTTTGCTGGTGGTACACGATCCGTTCGGGGCTATGACGGAAATAGCCTGGGACCACGTGATGCAACCACCAACGATCCTTTAGGCGGCAATAAGAAGGTCGTGACAAACCTGGAGCTTATTTTGCCTAACCCATTTGTTGAAAACAGTAAGTCTGTTCGCTTTAGTACATTTTACGATGCGGGTAATGTATTTGCCGAGAATGAAAGCATTGATTTGGGCAAATTGCGTACTTCTTTAGGTGTGGCACTGATATGGATAACTCCAGTCGGTATTATGCGTTTTAGTTGGGCTAATGCCTTGAATGATAAACCCGGAGATGATACAAAGACCTTTCAGTTTACACTTGGTTCGACATTTTAACGAGGCCGTGATTTGCGCAATTTAACGATAATTATTAGTGGTTTAGCCTTTCTTTTCCTGAATACGCCTGCGTATGCCGCCGAGGTTAAATTAGGTGTTGTTAATATAGCCTATGTGCTTAAGCATGCCCCACAGGCAGCAGCAGCCCGTAAAAAACTTGAAACTGAATTTGCACCGCGTGAAACCCGGATTGTGAACATGGAAAAGAAGCTAAAGGCTCAATCAGAGAAATTATCTAAAGACGGTTCAATTATGAGCCCGGCTGGTCGCAAGCAACTGGAACGAAAAATTCTTAATTTAAAACGTGATATTAAACGCGCCAAGGAAGAATTTACAGAAGACCTGAACATTCGCCGTAACGAAGAGCTTAACAACCTGCAAAAAGTGGTTAATCAGGCTATTACTTCGCTTGCAGAAGATAAAAAGTTTGATGTCATTTTTGGTGACAACGTAATGTACGCAAACAAACGTACTGATATCACCAAGCAAGTTTTATCCCGCCTGGCTTCGAAACTTAAGGTTAAGAGCAAAAAAAACAAGTAACGCCGGTAAATAATTTTAAGGTATACATCACTCGTGGAATTGACGCTTGAAGAACTGGCAAAGCAGGTAGGCGGCAAGGTAAGCGGTGATCCTCTAGCTACTGTAAACAGTGTTGCGACTATAAAAAATGCAACCAGCGGGCAAATTACATTTCTTAGTTTAAAGTCATTACGTAAATTTCTCGCACAAACAAAAGCAACGGCTGTGATATTAAAAGCCGAAGATCAGCAAAACTGTCCGGTTAACAGTATCGTTGTTGAAAACCCGTTACTGGCTTATGCAAAAATTGCAGGGATATTAAGTCCTGTAAACTCTGCCACACCCTCCATTCATCCAACTGCGGTTATCGATTCAACTGCAAAGATAGACAAAACTGCTTCAGTTGCAGCTCATGCTGTTATTGGAAAGGGCAGCCAAGTAGGTAAAAACTGCCAGTTGGGAGCACACTGTTATATTGGTGAAAATGTTTCACTGGATGAGGGGGTTCATATTTATAACAATGTATCGGTAATGGATAATTGTACAATAGGTGCGCGAACGATTATTCATCCGGGTGCAGTTATTGGTGCTGATGGTTTTGGAAATGCTAACGACCAGGGTAAGTGGGTTAAAATTCCACAAATCGGAGCCGTTACTATCGGTAGTGATGTCGAAATCGGGGCGAACACGACAATCGATTGTGGTGCCATTGAAAATACGGTTATTGGTAATGGTGTCCGTCTTGACAACCTTATTCAGATTGCACATAACGTAGAAATTGGTGATCATACCGCAATTGCGGCAATGACAGCGGTTGCCGGTAGCACAGTCATTGGACAATATTGTATGATAGGCGGAACCGTTGCGATTTCCGGCCATTTGCATATTGCAGACCGGGTTACCTTGACCGGGCGAACCACTGTATTACAGTCAATCAAGGAAGCTGGGGTTTATTCATCATGTGCACCGTTAGTTGAAAACAGCAAGTGGCACAAGAATTACATACAAATGAAAAAGCTGGATGAGCTGGCCAAACGGCTAAAACAACTTGAGAAGCTGACTTCTCCAACAGATAAAAACTAACCAAGGGGCAGTAGCTTGGAACAACTAGACATATACGAAATTTTACAGCATTTACCACATCGCTATCCTTTTTTACTTATCGACCGGGTGACAGAATGTAAGCCGGGTGAATCACTGGTTGGCTATAAAAATGTTTCTTACAATGAACCATACTTTACTGGCCACTTTCCACAACGCCCGGTAATGCCAGGGGTTTTAATTCTTGAAGCACTTGCGCAGGCAACCGGTATTCTTGCTTTCAGAACACTGGGGCGTGTGCCAGATGATGACTCTTTGTATTACTTCGTTGGCGTAGACAAAGCACGTTTCAAACAACCGGTCGAACCCGGAGACCAGCTTGAACTTAGCGTTAAATTTATTAAAGAAAAACGCGGTATCTGGAAGTTTGAAGGTGTGGCATCGGTTGATGGTAATGCCGTTTGTACTGCAGAATTAATGTGTGCTGAACGGAAAGTTGCATGACAGTCGATTCAACTGCAATCATCGATGCCAAGGCATCTATTGATTCAGATGTTAGTATCGGCCCATACTCGGTTATTGGCCCAAATGTTTGTATTGCTGCCGGTACTAAAATTGGGCCGCATGTTGTTATTAATGGCCCAACCACCATTGGTAAAAACAATACCATTTTTCAGTTTGCTTCTATTGGTGAAGTTCCTCAGGATAAAAAATTTCATGGCGAAGAATCCAGGCTTGTCATTGGAGATGGCAATACCATTCGTGAATTTGTAACCATTAACCGTGGCACCGAAGACGGTGGTGGCACAACCCACATTGGCAACAACAACTGGTTAATGGCCTATATACATATTGCACACGACTGCCTTGTAGGTAATGACACTATTTTTTCCAATGGTGCTTCGTTAGCCGGGCATGCTATTGTCGATGACCATGCCATTCTCGGTGGTTTTACCCTGGTGCATCAATTTTGTCGCATTGGTGCTCATGCATTTTGTGGTATGGGTAGTGCTATCAGTAAAGACGTGCCACCATTTATTATGGTTAATGGCAATCCGGCTCATCCACACGGGATAAACTCCGAAGGTTTAAAGCGTAACAACTTTAGTAAAGAAGCCATTAAAGCTATCAAAGAAGCCTATAAAACTATTTACCGGTTTGGTTTAACCATCGAGACGGCAAAAGAAAAACTGCAAGCCATTGCAGAAGCCAGCCCGGAAGTGCAACCACTCATTGATTTTATCGAAAAATCACAGCGTGGTATTGTTCGCTAGTTTTTCGTTTTGTTTTTTATTCATGCTTACTTCTATTTGTCGTTGCGAGGAGTGAAACGACGACGCAATCTTTGTTTTTTTATTGGAAAACTGTTTCGCCCGCTGCTGCGCAGCAGCGGGCGAAACTAAATGAATTCCTTGCTAATAAAAGCAGCAGTGTAATACGCTATCTAACTTCCTAACATTTCAAGCGTTAAATCACTAATACTAATATCAATCGGGGCATCAATTAACAGTTGGTGTATCAAGCCAAGTTCTTGCCGGGTTTTATTATTTAAATCGTCATTAACTAACAGCTCATATAAACTTTCGGCGATATCATTTGGGTTGGCCTGACTTTGTAGTAACTCTGTTGCAATTTGTTTGCCTGCAACAATATTACATAAACCAATGTAAGGGATTTTAATCAGGTGACGTACTATCTGGTAAGTTAACCATGAAACTTTATTGATAATAATAAGCGGTGTGCCGATGAGTGCGATTTCAAGTGTAATCGTTCCGGATACAGTAACAATTGCATCACAGGCATTAATTACGTTGTAGGCATCATTGTGAACAATGTGAATATTTAAACGGGTGTTATCAATATAGGACTGGATATCACTTTTCTTAAGGGTGGATGCTAATGGTAACAAAAACTCGATGTCTGAATTTTTTTTATGTATCAGTTCGGCTGACTTTATAATAATGGGCAACAGGCGTTTAATTTCACTTTTACGACTGCCTGGAAACAGGCCCAGTACTTTATGCTGTGAATTTATGCCTAACTTCTGTAAAAAAGTATTGCGATCCTGGTCGGGTTTTACATTGTGACTCAGCGGGTGGCCAACATATCTGGATGGCACATCGTGCTTAAGGTAAAATTCTTTTTCAAAATTAAAAATTACCGCCATCATATCAACACTGTCACGGATTTTAATAACCCGCCCCTGACGCCATGCCCAGACCTGTGGGCTGATATAAAATAATACTTTAACACCCAGCCCTTTTGCATATTCAGCAAGTTTTAAATTGAATTCTGCATAGTCGATGAGCAGTAGCAAGTCAGGTGGGGAGTTTTTAATTTGTTCTTTTAATTTGTTGAGTGCGGCAAAGATAACTTTGCGATGAGCGATAACTTCCCATAAACCGACGACGGCCAGTTCATCGGCCTCGATTATAATATCCACACCGGCCGACTTCATGTTGCTGCCGCCGACACCGTAAAAATGTACCGAAGGATCTTTTTCGTGTACCGCTCTTACCAGTCGTTCACCGTGAGCATCACCGGAGGCTTCCCCTGCAACAATCAATACGTTTTTCATAAACCCTAAAAGGCGCTGTTAATGGTATCAATTATAATTTGTTGGGTGTCTTCCGGCATTTCAGGGTAAACCGGGAAGGATACGCACCGGTCACATACCGATTCAGTAACAGGTAGTTTTACATCTTTATAGTCTTCTTTAAATACATCCTGTTGATGTAATGGAATAGGGTAGTAAACAGCCGAGGCAATTTCCTGTTTCGACAGGGCAGCCTGAATAGCATCGCGGTTATCACTTAATACAGTGTATTGGTGGTAAACATGGTTGCCAATGTTATCTTCAAACGGTGTTTGAATAGACTCATGTAATTCGGTTGAATACTTTTGTGCTACCCGGTAGCGGCCGGCATTAAATTCATCAATACGTTTTAATTTAACCCGTAAAATGGCTGCCTGGATTTCATCGAGTCGACTGTTAAAACCAATAACATGGTGGTGATATCTTTCAAAACTGCCGTGGTTACGTAAAGCAATAAGCTGAGTATGAATATCATCATCGTTGGTGGTAACCAGACCGCCGTCACCAAAGCAGCCGAGGTTTTTGCTTGGGAAAAAACTGTGGCAACCGGCTTCGGCAAATGCGCCGGTGGTGGTATCGCCAACTTTGGCACCAAAAGATTGTGCGCAGTCTTCGATAACTTTTAAATTATGTTTTTTGGCAATTTCCATAATCGCAGGCATATTGGCAGGCTGGCCAAATATATGAACAGGAATAATCGCTTTGGTGTTTTTAGTAATGGCGGCTTCGATTAAAGTCGGGTCAATATTAAAAGTTTTTGCGTCGATATCGACAAACACCGGTTTCGCACCCACGTAGCAAATGGCTTCGGCAGTGGCGATAAAAGTAAATGCTGTTGTAATAACTTCATCACCGGCACTAATGCCATTGGCAGCAAGTGCAAGGTGTAAGGCATCGGTGCCGGACGCGCAACCCACGGCATGTTTAGCACCTAAATAATCTGCGGCTTCTTTTTCAAAGTTTTGTACGTTGGGGCCAAGTATATATTGGGTATTGGCTACGGCATTGAGTACCACTGAATCAATTTCTTCTTTTAAAGAAGCATATTGGGTTTTTAAGTCGACCATTGGGATCATAATATTTAAGACCTTAATTATTTTTACAAAGAAGTTCGGTAATTTTGTTGGCTGTTTGTAATGCTCTTAAACCGTCTTCACCGGAAACAATCGGCACACTGTCGGTTTGTATAGTGTTAATAAACGATTCAATTTCCGCAAGCAGGGCATCACCCTGTTCAAAAGATTGTTTACTCGATTCAATATCGGCTACGCCGGGAAACATTTCCTTGTCCTTACTTTTATTGTAAGTGGTTAATGTTTTGTTCTGAAAGTCGAGGTTAATATAAGTGTCGTGCTGAAAAATTCGCATTACCCGTTCACTTTTTAAACTTGCGCGACTGGCTGTTACGTTAGCAACACAACCGTTTTCAAATTCAATACGGGCATTGGCGATATCAATGTCACTGGATAACGCCTTAACACCATTGGCAGAAATATTGGCAACTTCTGAATGAACAATATCAAGAATAATATCAATATCATGAATCATCAGGTCGAGAATAACACTGACATCTGCGCCGCGCGGGTTATAAGGCGCAACCCGGTGCGATTCAATAAACAAGGGTGCATCGAGTGATTCACTTAAAGCCAGCATCGCTGGGTTAAAACGCTCAAGGTGACCCACCTGCAACTTGCGGCCATTAGCATTGGCAATATCAACCAGTTGTTGTGCCTGTTCCAGGGTTGAAGTAATCGGTTTTTCTACCAGAACGTCAGTGCCATTTTCGAGAAAGTCTTTGGCTACTTCAAAGTGTAACTGGGTAGGTACCACAATGCTGACTGCATCGACTTTGCCTAACAGCGTTTTATGGTCGGTGGTGTAGTCGCATTCGAGATCTTCGGCTATCAGTTTTGCATTGTCTTCATTCTGGTCACAAACCGCAACGAGCTGGCTGTGTTTTAGTGCGTGGTATTTCTGTGCATGGAATTTACCAAGATAACCCACACCAATGGCGGCGGTTTTAAGCGTTTTCATAGAATAATGATCTTGTATGTTGAGTGATAAGAATGTGTATTCGTGTTAATGTGTATCTATTGTAACCTAATGAAAACATAAGGGATATTGCAGATACAATGAATCTGGATAACAGTCAGTATTTTAACATTAATCAGCCCGGTATTGCAGGTGTAGACGAAGTCGGGCGCGGTCCGTTGGCCGGGCCGGTGGTCGCAGCCGCAGTGATACTTGACCCCGACAATCCCATCGACGGTTTGATGGACTCCAAGAAAATTTCCGAGAAAAAG
>JALTLP010000306.1:9819-11080 GCA_027001895.1 Chromatiales bacterium
AAAGCGTGAACAACTGTCGGATGAAATAAAGCAAAAAGCACTTAGCTGGTCACTGGGCAGGGCAGAAGTTGAGGAAATTGATCAAATCAATATCTTACAGGCCAGTTTATTGGCAATGTCTCGGGCGGTGGATGGCCTGAGTATTGCGCCTGAGCAGGTGCTGGTCGATGGCAATAAATGCCCCGAGCTTCCTTATCCGGTAGAAGCCATTATTAAGGGCGATTCACTGGTGCAGGCAATTAGCGCAGCTTCAATCATTGCCAAGGTTGCGCGGGATAACGAAATGATCGAGCTCGATACGGTGTACCCGGGCTATGGTTTGGCCAAACACAAGGGCTATCCAACCGCCATGCACCGCCAGGCCTTGCTGGAACTGGGGGTTACTGAAATCCACCGCCGTTCCTATAAACCGGTGCGTGATGCCATGGGGTTAAATACCCCCTGATAACCGAGTCCGTGCTTTGCTGCCAGGGCAATCTGCGCTTTGTAATAATTCGCCGAATCCAGTAAGCTGAAATTTAGCAGTCGACAACAATTCCATATTATATTTCACATGAATAAATAATATTAAGTTGTTGAAAATAATATAATTTCACCTTAATTCAGTAAATAATGCCTAAACAGTTTGTTCATTTAAATGTGCATACCGAGTATTCCCTGTCATGCGGGATTGTTCGGGTCAAACCGCTAGTGGCCACCACGGCGCAAATGCAAATGCCGGCAGTTGCTATTACCGATGTGTCCAACTTATTCGCTATGGTCAAGTTTTACCGGGCAACCATGGCGGCAGGCATTAAGCCGATTATCGGGGTGGATGCCTGGGTGGAAGAAGCCGAGCTGGGCATTGGCTATAGCAAGCTTATTCTGTTGTGTCAGAATCAGGCGGGCTATAAAAACCTGACCAACCTTATTTCATTGTCTTACCAGCAAGGCCAAATTCGTAATCGGCCGATTATTCGCCGTGAATGGCTGGAACAACATGCCGCTGGCTTAATTGTATTGTCTGGCGGCAAGGACGGCGATATTGGTCAGGCGATACTGGCAAACCGGGCAGACCTGGCCGAGCAGTGCATCGCCTATTACCAGAAGTTATTCCCGAATAATTTCTACCTCGAACTACACCGAACCGGTCGCACCGGTGAAGAACAGTATTTACACTCGGCAGTTGATTTGGCCATTAAACACGATTTGCCGGTTGTTGCCACCAACGCAGTACACTTTATAAATAAAGAAGACTTTGAACCCCACGAAGCCAGGGTTT
>JALTLP010000307.1 GCA_027001895.1 Chromatiales bacterium
TTTAGAAGTGTCACTGATTACTTTTGGCGTGGCGATCCTTGTGGGTGTGATTGTTGGTTCTTTTTTGTATGGTTTATTTACCGGCAACCTGCGGCTCGAATGGTTTAGTTCGATAAAAGATTTTATACGTTATCTTATCGGTGCGTCGCTAATGGGCATTGGTGGTGTGCTGGCGATGGGTTGCACTTTTGGGCAAGGTATTACCGGCTTCTCAACACTGGCACTGGGCTCATTGATTGCGTTCGCATCTTTTATTATTGGCAGCGGTTTAACAATGCGGTTTGAATATTATCGTATGGTTTATGATGATGCGAGTGTGATGGATGCCTTGCTGGCCGCACTGGCCGATTTTCGCTTGCTGCCACGCATCAGTAAATTGAAAGCGGTTGACTAAAATAGCTTTGTAGTTTGGAGTGATCCCAAACTACAAAACAACTATTCACTAATATAGCTAAAGCCTTTTTCCTGTAACTCCATCAGGTCAATTGCGCCGGCGGGTACAACCCTGGCATAGTCCGCAATATCATCTTTGCTCCAGTTTAATGCTTTCATGGTGCTATGGCAGATATGAAATGCGACACCGTAAGCGGCCAGTGAAGCAGCTCTGTCCTGATACTCTTTCGATATAGGTCGAATCGGATTTTTCCCCAACAAGTTTACGCCGCGGCCGAATGTGGTGATAACAATTTCAATATCATCACCGTATTTTCTCAACATTTCGCCAGCCGAAAATAAAATATGGCCAAGGTATTCCGGTTTTACTTTATTGCACTGGAAAACAATTTTGTGTGCCGAGCTACTATCAAAATGTGAGTCGGTATGATGCGCCTGCACTTTAGTTGTTACCATACCGGCACCAAACAGCGTGGCGAACTGCAAAAAATTTCGACGTAAACGGTTATATTTAAACATCACTCTTTTCCTTCAACTTAAATGCTTATTTTTAAGTATAGATAACAATCGCCGCCATCGCGGCTGGAGTCGCGAATAAATCATATTGCTAAATAAATGTAAATTATAGCGGGCTATTTGCTTGCCTGTGAGCGGCACACAGGTTCTACACTTTAAGTGTAAAGACTGAAAAAAGCAGGATGCTTGGGCAGTGCACAAGTTATTCATATCTTAACTACATGAACCAGGAGGGAGATTAAAATGAATACATTAAAGTTTATATTATCAGCGGGCGTGGCTATGCTGGTTCCTCTGATCTCGCTGGCAAATCCGGTTGTGTATATACCGCTTGGTTCGGCAAATGAAATATTGATTGTGGATGCAGCGACGGACAAAAAAATAGGCAAGATTGGTGGTTTTAAAAATATTCATGGTCTGTCATTAACGCCCAATGGTGAATACCTGGTTGCGGGCTCCAATGAAGAGGTTGTTGCAGGCCGCCCGAAAATGGCCGGGCATGGCATGATGTCGGGTAAAACAGCAACATCAAGTAAACCAAAAAAAGCACCGGCCGTAATGGCAAGGCCGGCGGGCGTTTCCGAGGCAGAGCATAAAAAACATCACCCCCAGGCTTCTCAGTCCCAGACTGCTGCGAAAATAAAGGCAGCTGATCATTCTGCAATGAGTGGTAAACCGAGTAAGGCTAAAACAGGAAAACATAAAGGCATGTCCGATGCCGACCATAAAAAACACCATGCCGCACAGGCGGGTGGATTGTTACCCGCGGTAGGTGTTAGCACTGTTTCATTGATTCGGGTGGCGGATAATCAGCTGGAAACAAGAATCAAAGTCAGAGGGATGGCGCACCACACTTTTGTTACACCGAATGGTAAGTATGCGGTATCCACCCATACAACAGCAGGAATAATCAGCCTGATTGATCTGGCAACAAAGAAAATATTTCGTAACATCTATACCGGGCCACAACCCAATTATGTTGTGTTTGCGAATGGCGGTGAGCAGATGTATGTCAGTAATGCGGGCAATAATACATTGAGTGTTATCGATACCAAAAACTGGATAGTCAGCAGAAATATACGGGTTGGTAAAGGCCCTGAACACATTGTGATATCACCGGATGAAAAATTTGTTTATACCGGTAACGCACGAGATGGAACCATCTCCAAAGTTTCACTGAAAAAACTTAAAGTGATAAAAACATTTACAATTGGCAACAAGCCGCATGGCATTGATATTTCTGCTGATGGTAAAACCTTGTATGCCACAACCAAAAAGGACAACAAGCTGGTTGCAATTAATACTAAAAGTGGAAAAGTAAAAACGCTGAAACTGAGCCCTGCACCCTATCACCTTGAGGTCATTGGTAATACCGGCAAGCTCTATGTATCCAGCAGGAAAAAACCGTTAATCTGGGTTGTGGATGCGAAGCGTTTGAAAGTCACGGGCAAGATTAACATACGTGGTGAAGGCCATCAGATGGTTGTTGCTAACTGAAAACAGCAATAACCTGTAGTTTATCTAGTCATCATCCAGATGTTTAGGATCAATGTCCAGTGAGCGCAGTTTTCGATATAAGTGGGTACGTTCCAGGCCGATGGTTTTAGCCGCCTTGCCAACGCTACCATTAGCTATTTTTAACTGATGAATAATGTAGTTACGTTCAAACTGTTCACGTGCTTCTCGCAAAGGTAGCTCAAAGCCTGTTTGTAATGCACTACTATGGGCTGTTTTTATTTGTCCGAGTGCATTATTAATTTCGTTAACATCAATTTCTGTCCCGGCGCCAACAATAAGTAATCGCTGCACCATATTTTTTAATTCACGAATATTTCCTGGCCAGCGGTGATTGCGCAGTTTATTTTGTGCGGCCATTGAAAATTTACGGTAAGGCAGGTTGTCGTGCTCAACAAAAAGGTCGATGTAGTGGTTTAATAGTTCGGGTACATCTTCATGGTGCTCGCGAAGGGGGGGCACATTCACGGGC
>JALTLP010000308.1:0-438 GCA_027001895.1 Chromatiales bacterium
GGTGAATAATAAAATACTGGCTCATTGCCAGACCTCCCAAACCGGAGCAAGATCTTTAGGTAAAGCTGGCAGGGTTTTCATATTAATATAGGCAATGGCCGGGTCGTGAAAGTCTGAGCCACGCGAAGCAAGCAATTTGTATTTTCGCGCCAGCCGAGCAATATGCTGCGATTCGTCCGTGCTGTGGCTACCGGATATTACTTCAATTCCCTGACCACCGGCTTTCTTAAAAGCTTCTATCATCATGCGCATTTTTGTTGCGGTTAAACGGTAACGTGCCGGATGGGCGATAACACTGATACCCCCGGCAGTGGCTATCCAGTCGAGTGCCTGCTGCATTTCGGCCCATTGCCCCGCCACATAACCGGGTTTGCCCGCTACAAGGTAGCGCTTAAACACCTGTTTCATGTCTTTTGCGTGGCCATTATTAATAAGCAC
>JALTLP010000308.1:448-10981 GCA_027001895.1 Chromatiales bacterium
CGCAAAATGGGTGCGGGTTACATTGTCGCCATTGGAAATAGCCCGAGCCTGTTGATAGGCATCTTTAATCCCGGCTTTTTCCAGACGATGGCCAATTTCAATCGCACGTGTTGCCCGTGCCTGACGGATTTGTTCAAGCCCCGCTAACAAGCTGGCATTGTTGTGGTCTATGTTTAAGCCAAGAATATGCAGGGTTGTTTTACCCCATAACACCGATATTTCCACACCGGCAATTAACTGCATGTTTTGTGCTGTGGCGGCTTTTTTGGCCTCTTCAATACCGGTTGTAATGTCATGGTCGGTTAAGGCCAGTACATTAACGCCCTGCCCGGCGGCAAAATTAACCAGTTCGGTGGGGGTGAGGCTGCCATCGGAGGCCGATGAATGTGAATGTAAATCATAGTTTAACAACATAATTGCGGCCTATTTTACAGTAAATATCGCAGTCTGTCTGAACCGGATTAACAGTTAGAAATTGTGGTGAATTACCACTAAACCAGCGACAAATCGTGTGTTATTAAAAATAATTCGTGCTAGTATCAGGATAATTAAACCTTATCGAACAATCATTGTCTGAAAGTCTGACACCCAATAAATAGTTGTAAATACCATGAAGTTTTTATTTGATTTTTTCCCGGTCGTTTTATTTTTTATCGTTTTCAAGTCTTACGAAAACCAGGTAGACGGTATGATTGCCGCCACCGCCACCCTGATGGCCGCCACTTTTGTACAAATTGCCTATAACTGGTTTAGACACAAAAAAATTGAAAAAATGCATATCATCACCCTGGTGCTAGTAACAATTTTTGGTGGTGCAACGATTTACTTTAAAGAACCGCAATTTCTTATCTGGAAGGTTACCATTGCAAACTGGTTGTTTGCCGGTGTGTTTTATGCGAGCCATTTCATTGGTAATAAAACCCCTATTGTTAAACGCATGATGCAGGCAAATATTACAATGCCCGATAACGCATGGCATAAATTAAGTCTGTCATGGGTATTGTTTTTTGTATTAACCGGCATTATTAATTTAATTGTCGCCAACCTGTACAGTTTTGACATATGGGTAGACTTTAAACTGTTTGGCATACTCGGTTTAACTGTTTTGTTTGTTGTTTTTCAGGGCGTGTTTTTATCCCGCTATATTAAAGAAGATGAAGTCCCCGTGGCCAGTCAGCAACCCGAAGAATAAGATAAAGATATCCAGATGTTATACGCTATTATTGCAGAAGACCATCCAGACAGTCTTAATAAACGATTATCAGTTCGCCCGGATCATGTTGCCCGGCTCGAAGAATTAAAGCAACAGGGTAAGTTAATATTAGCTGGCCCACACCCAACAATCGACAGCGAAGATCCCGGCCCGGCTGGTTTTAGTGGCTCGTTGATTGTTGCTGAATTTGAATCGTTTGAACAGGCTCAGTCCTGGGCCAACGCCGACCCGTATATAAAAGCCGGCGTTTATAAACAGGTTACTGTTAAACCCTTTAAAAAAGTTTTACCCTAACGAAGTACTATTAAAATTATATTTAAGGACAAAACCATGTCACAAAAGAATATTTTCATACAAAAAAACCATTTGCTGGTCGTTTTGTTAGGCACACTGGTCAGCTTGTTAAGCTTTAATGCCGGTGCTGCAAATAAAACGGTTGCAACAGTTAACGGAAAAGCAATCGACCAGCGTACATTTGATATTTATGTTGAACACAGAAAACGTAAAGATCCAAAGTTTGATGCCACAAAAAACCGTGAAACGCTGATCCAGGAACTGGTTAATCGTGAACTGATGTATCAGGATGCGTTAAAAAATAAGCTGGACAAGCAAAAAGATGTAAAATTTCAGTTGCAGCAACAGCGTATCGACCTTTTGATTAAATATGCTATTCAAAAAACAATTCAGTCAAAGCCGCTTACTGATGAAGAGTTAAAAAAGGAATATGAACGCCGTGTTAAATCTGCAAATATTACAGAATATAAGGCGCGCCACATTTTGTTAAAAGATGAAGAAAAGGCAAAGGAAATTATTAAAGAACTGGATGACGACAAAGACTTTATTGAACTTGCCAAAGAAAATTCTACCGGGCCAACAGGTAAAACCGGGGGTGACCTGGGCTGGTTTAATGCACGCCAGATGGTACCCGAGTTTTCCAAAGCCGTTGCTACTATGAAAAAAGGCACTTATACAAAAACGCCGGTTAAAACAAAATTTGGCTGGCATGTTATCAAGCTTGAAGATACCCGCAAGATGGAACCACCAAAGTTTGAAGATATAAAACAGCAAATTCGCGTTATTATGCAAAACAAGCTTCTCCAGGAATATTTACTTAATCTCCGTAAGAAAGCCAAAATTAAAATTAGCAAAAAATAATTTAACCGCACAAAAAAGCCGTTGGTCACTTTTTATGACCAACGGCTTTTTTAGTTCAGTTTACTTTGCCCGGTTAAAAACCGTTTCTATCATCCCAGACACTCTTTACGCGTCGATCTTTACCAGACCGGCGTGGCGTTTTCGATGGTTCAAAGCGCAACATATCACGTCTGTCAGGGATTTTCCTGCGTTGTTCAATTCGCCTTTCAGGCCCGTTATAAGCTTGCTCCATGGGCATACCTCCAATCCTTCAGTTAATTACTATTGGTTAAATTATAGCCGATTTGTGATAGATATCACACTTGTACCATTATTATCTTATTTTCAATACGTTACAACTATAAAATTGCCTTAAATTGCGATTCTGAAAGTATTTCCACGCCCAAATCTTCGGCTTTTGTTACTTTTGAGCCCGGATTTTCGCCTGCGATAACATAATCCGTTTTCCTGGAAACACTGCCAGTGACTTTAGCACCGCGTGCCTGTAACTCGCGCTTTGCATCATCACGTGACATATCAGACAGCGTGCCGGTAATAACAAAGGTTTTACCCGCTAAGGTTTGCTCGACATCCGAAACAACCGTATCTTCCGGCCAGTGAATGCCGGTTTTCAACAAATCATCAATAACTTCACGGTTATGCTGCTGGCTAAAAAAGGTAACAATATTATCCGCTACCACAGGCCCAATATCATGAATCGCCAGTAATTCGTCGACCGTTGCCTGTTCAAGTTTTTGCAATGAATGAAAATGATCTGCCAGAGTTTTTGCCGTGGTTTC
The DNA here is from genome assembly GCA_027001895.1 of Chromatiales bacterium. Taxonomy (GTDB): domain Bacteria; phylum Pseudomonadota; class Gammaproteobacteria; order UBA6429; family Thiohalophilaceae; genus SZUA-37. Next base: position 3,596 of record JALTLP010000308.1, read on the forward strand.
ACCGACATCGTGTATGCCAAGTGAATAGATAAAACGATCCAGCGTTGTTGTTTTTGAATCTTCCAGTGCCTTTAATAAATTACTGGCAGACTTATCACCCATTCTTTCAAGACTGGCAAGTTGTTCATGTGTCAGCGCGTAAAGGTCGGGGCTACGTTTTATTAAGCCTTGATCAACCAGTAGCTCGATTAACTTGTCTCCCAGACCATCTATATTCATTGCCTTACGAGATGCAAAATGAATAATCGCCTGCTTGTTCTGCGCTTCGCAAAACAATCCACCGGAGCAATAAGTTACCGCTTCATTTTCATTACGCATTGCAACAGAACCACAAACAGGGCAATGCGTTGGCATTTTAAATTTTCGTGGTTTGCCTGTGCGCTTGCTTAATACCACGTTAACGATTTGTGGAATCACATCACCCGCCCGGCGAATAACAACCGTATCACCAACACGAATATCAAGCCGTTCAATTTCATCCTGGTTATGCAGCGTTGCATTACTGACTGTAACGCCACCAACAAACACCGGCTCCAGTCTTGCCACCGGCGTTAAAGCACCGGTGCGGCCTACCTGTATGTCGATACTCAGAACCTTTGTCATTTCTTCGTGAGCCGGAAACTTTCTGGCTATTGCCCAGCGCGGTGCACGTGCAACAAAACCAAGTTGTTCCTGGTAGTTCAGGTTATCAACCTTGTAGACAATACCGTCTATTTCATATTGTAAACTTTCACGTTTTTTCTGAAGTTGTTCGTAATACTGGTTTGCGCCATCAACACCTGTTACAACCTTACTTTCAGGATTAATGCGTAACCCCCATGATTTTAATAACAGCATAACTTTGCTGTGGGTTGCGGGTAATTTTATTTCTTCAGAAATAATACCAATACCATAACAAAAAAAAGATAATGGCCGGGTTGCAGTTATCTTTGGGTCTAACTGGCGTAATGAACCAGCGGCTGCATTTCTTGGGTTGGCAAATAATTTTTCATTATTGCTACGCTGTTTTTCATTTAAGGCATTAAAACCATCTTTGGTCATAATAACTTCTCCACGCACTTCAAGACGTTGTGGAAAGTTGTTCCCTAAAAGTTTTAGTGGAATCGCATCAATAGTACGAATGTTCAGGGTAACATCTTCGCCCGTTGTACCATCACCGCGGGTTGCACCACGAACCAGTATACCGTTTTCATACAATAAACTAATAGCGAGGCCATCGAGCTTTGGCTCGGCAGCATACTTGATATTTTCGTCTTCCAGAGTACCTTCCTTGTGTAACATATCAACAATACGCTTATTAAAATCTGTAAACTCCTCGTCTGAAAATGCATTAGCAAGAGACAGCATAGGCATTTCATGTTTTACCGAGTTAAAGGAGTCCAGTGGTGTCGCACCGACACGTTGTGTTGGTGAATCTGGCGTAACAAGTTCCGGGTGTTCCGCTTCAAGTGTTTGCAACTCTCGAAGTAGTTTGTCATAGGCACTGTCGGAGATTTCCGGATCGTCCAGTACATAGTAACGGTAATTATGTTGATTTAACTGATCTCTCAGTGCCTCAATTTTTTTTATAATAGCTGACATATACAATCAGTAACCCTGTTTTATTAACGTGGAAATACTACAGAACTTTTAGTGGTGTCGTAACGAGTCCATTCTAAGCTTGAAGCGGTAGTTTTCGATTTTTTCTTTTAAGTGACTTATTGTCTGAGTAGTCAGGACACTACGGGTTTCATCACAAATAGTGGCATCAAGATGCAGCCCCAGTTTTTCAGATACATCCATTAAAATTTTAAAGGCTTCGCGGCCATCAACCGGCCCAGGTAACTGCATAAACAAGGCAAGCCCTTCGGTTGTAAAATTTGCCATATTATCCATGTCAAAGCTTCCGGGTTCAAACATATTGACCAGGCTGCAAACAGGTGTCATTAATACCTTGTCATTAACCAGTGCATAGCGATGAAATATTTTATATTCACCTAACTGTAATCCCGCGGCCTTGCAAGCCCGCAGAATATCATCACCAGCAAAAAATGAACCCGGCTTGGGCAAAATACTAAAGGTAATAAGCAGTTCTTCACCTTTGGGAACCGACACAGGCTGACCATGCTCAACTGAAACCGCATCAAAATTATCTTTTGTCGAACCTGTATTACCAATCGTTGGAGAATCAACATTTTCTGCATTGCCTTTCATTGCGACCATGTTACTCATTGTTGCAATTTGTTCATTGCTAAGTTGTTCACGACTACGCGGTATATCATCAGGGGAAATATCTTTTTCGGGTAACGGTTTAAACAGGCGCCTGATGGCAGCCATGCTACTTACTATAAAATAACCTGACCACTGTAAAACGGTAGTCAGAAAACTCTTTTTGCTTTTACGGGTTGAATTAAATATAGAGCTTTGGGTCTGATATAAATAAATTCCGATTACAAAAATAATACCCACGATTATTAAAATAATACGCAATGTATTCATGGTTACACCAGTCGATTACATTTTTATTTTTAACAATATTATACCGCAGCCAGTTCAACAGCCTCGTCTACATCAACTGCAACCATTCTTGAAACACCCGGTTCAGACATTGTGACACCGGTAAGATGCTCGGCAATTTCCATTGTTACTTTATTATGCGTAATAAAGATAAACTGGATACGATCCGACATATGTTTAACCAACTGCGAATACCTGCCAACATTGGCATCATCAAGCGGTGCATCAACCTCATCGAGCATACAGAACGGTGCTGGGTTCAGTTCAAAAATTGCAAACACCATTGCAACCGCGGTTAAGGCTTTTTCACCACCCGATAACAAGTGAATAGTACTGTTACGTTTACCCGGTGGGCGCGCCATAACAGTAACACCAGCTTCAAGAATATCTTCGCCGGTTAACTCAAGGTAAGCATGACCACCACCAAACAGGCGCGGGAATAAATCTTTTAACTTGGCATTAACCTTGTCGAAAGTATCACTGAAGCGAGTACGGGTTTCACGATCAATTTTGTTAATTGCATCTTCAAGTGTCTTAAGCGCTTCAACCAGATCTTCGTTCTGCGCATCAAGGTATTCTTTACGTTCGGATTCCTGTTCAAACTCGTCAATTGCGGCAAGGTTAATAGGCCCGAGTCGATGTATCTTGCCTTCGAGTTCTTCAACGATTGTCTGCCAGGCTTCTATATTGGCTTCTTCCGGCATTTCCTGAATCAATGTCGTTAATTCAAAACCGGCTTCAGCAACCTGTTCTTCAATGGTTTGGCGACGAACTTTTTGTTCCTGCCAGCTAATTCGGGTTTGCTCAAGAACATTTCGCGCTTCTTCATGCTCCTGTTCTACCTGAGAGCGTAACTCTTCAAGCTGTTGCAATTTCAGTTCAATGTCTTCCATCACTTTACGTGCTTCAGTCATTTTATTTTCAATTTCAACTCGCTTCGCCAGTTGTTGTTCAATATCTTTTGCCATTTCAGCAAGAGGTGCTTCGCCTTCGTCATAAGACTTTTGCAGCTCATCACGTCTTGAAACCAGTTGTTCAAGTTGTGATTCCATACGTTGCAAGGTTTGTTTGGTAGAACTTAATTCTGTACGTAGTGTTTCAACACGAATTTTAACTGTTTGTAATGCCTCACGATCTTCATTTGCTTTTGTGCGATGTGCTGCCAGTTGTTCATTGAAAGTATCGCGTTGTTGACTAAGCTCGTTACGCCTGGTTTCAAACTCAGCCATTTTATCCAGTGCATGTTGTAACTGACCACGTGCTTCACTTGACTCATTCTGAGCCTGAGCTATTTTTTCTTTGGCCTGTTCATACTCTGCCTGCAGGTTTTGCTGGCGAGATTCAACCTGCTGACGGTTGTTTTTCTTCGCATTTAGCTGTGCCTGCACATCGGCAAGTTGACGTGTTGTTTGATTGAGTAAAGACTGGTGCGAGTCACGTTCAGCTTCAACATCTTTAAGCTGCTGTTGCTGCTGCGCCAGTTTTTCCTGTAAGTTTTTAACGTCGGCATCAAGGTTATCAATTCCCTGATGGAGCGTTTTAATTTCCTGTTCACGCTGGATAATACCGGATTCTGACGCATCACTTTTAACGTAACGAATCCAGTTCTGACCCAGCCATATCCCTTCCGGTGTAACAATGGACTGGTATGAACTTAAACCCGCTCGCATTGACAAGGCCTGTTCCAGTGTTTGCACGGCAATAACATTGCCCAAAACAGATTTTAAATCGTAGCTGGAGTTTACTTTTTCCAGTAACGAATTTTCAGTTACGGTTGTATCTGTTTGTGTCGTCACTGTATCAAACAGGGCAACACTGCCATTTTCCAGGCTGGTTAACTGATTTGCCAGTGATGACATATCATCAATACAGACTGCTTGCAGGTAATGCCCCAGCACACTTTCAACAGCACGTTCCCAACCGGACTCTACGTTTAATTCTTCTGCGAGGCGCGGCGCATCAGTGAGTGCATGTGTATTCAGCCACTGGTTTAAATCTGAATCTTCTTTACCCAGTGCAGATTGCTGCAATGCTTCAAGTGAACTGCAACGACCACGTATAGATTGCAGATCATCACGTTTACTATGTAGTGCATTATTAAGCGATGTTATTTCTTCACGCGCTTCGGTAATTTGTTGTTGTGATGATGCCAACGCGCCCTTATGCGTTTCGGTTTCAGCATTAATGGATTTTAGCTGTTGTTCTAAAGATTCGATTTCCTGATTAAATGTTTCCGGTGAAATGCTGTGCAACTCCTGCTCAAGCTTTTCCTTACGTTGCATTAGTTCTGATATGGTTTTATCAAAGTTCTCAATACGGGTGCGTTGAACTTCAGCAGTCTGTGCCGGCTCCATGGATTGTTTATTTAATTCATCCCATGAAGACTGCCACTGTTGCATGGCCTGCTCTGAGTCACTGAACTTCTGTGCCGAATTTTTTGCTGCTTCTTCGAGTTGCTCAAGTTGTGGTTCGAGTTCAGTACGTTCTTTTTCCAGGCTTTCAATACGCTGGCGATCAATATTGAGTTGCGCCTGCGCCTGATTAAGTTCGTTTTCGACCTGACGAATATCATTCTGAATTTGCTGGCGACGTTCTTTAGCATGTTGAATAGACTGTTCTAATCGTGCGATATCTGAACCCACGCTGTAAAAACTGCTTTGCACTGTATTAAAAGCATCGGTTGCAGCGGTGTGTTCCTGCCGCTGCTTTTCTATATCGGCTTCAACAGCGCGTTGCTTTGCAACCACAGCTTCCGATGCAATTTGTTGTTTGGTAATCAGTTCTTCAGTTTGTTCGTAATGTGTATTTATTTCCTGCCAGCGTAATGCCTGCAGTTGACCTTTGTTTAAACGTTCTTCTTCACGTAATACTTTATAACGTGCCGCGGTGCGTGACTGACGTTTTAATCTTGCTAGTTGTTTATCCAGTTCTTCACGCAAGTCACTTAAACGATCCAGATTGTCTCGGGTGTGCTTGATACGGTTAACCGTTTCCCGACGACGTTCCTTATATTTAGATATACCTGCCGCTTCTTCCAGAAAAACCCGCAGCTCTTCCGGCTTTGCTTCGATAATACGGGAAATAGTGCCCTGTTCGATAATCGCGTAACTGCGTGGCCCCAAACCGGTGCCGAGGAAGATATCGGTAATATCACGCCGGCGGCATTTAGTGCCATTCAGGTAATACTGTGACTGACCGTCACGAGACACAACCCGCTTAACAGAAATTTCGTTGTATTTTGCGTACTCACCGCCTAGGGAACCATCGCTGTTATCAAACACCAGCTCGACCGAGGCCTGGCCAACCGGCTTGCGCGAGGTGGAACCACTGAAAATAACATCGGCCATCGAGTCACCACGCAGGTGTTTGGCTGATGATTCACCCATAACCCAACGTACCGCGTCAATAATATTTGACTTACCACAGCCATTTGGGCCAACAACACCAATAAGTTTGCTTGGGAAAGGTACCGTGGTTGGGTCTACAAAGGATTTAAATCCGGATAATTTTAGTTTTGATAAATGCATGCGCAGACGATACCGATCACTGGCCCAAGACACAAGATTGACAGGGCAGTTTTTTTGCTTAAATCACAAAAATATTACAGCCGTGTTAATCTCACCCGGACGTAATTACAGCCAATTCTAAAAAGCCTGTTTAAGTGTTTGATTCCCGGTAGTTCATTCACGCCCCGACCGTGGCAACGGAAAATCAATTTTATTGACCTCTTTACTTGATGTTGCCAGCACGCCACCGTAAACTTCGCGCTGATATTAACCTTATTCATACTTAAGCGACCACAATGACCACACAGCCAAATCGTACCCTCGAAACTTTTGAAAACCCGATGCATGAACGCGACTACACCATTCGCATTGATGTGCCCGAATTTACCTGTTTATGCCCAAAAACCGGCCAACCGGACTTTGCCACCTTACATATAGAGTACGTACCAGACCGTCATTGTGTCGAATTGAAGTCATTAAAATTGTATGTCTGGTCATTTCGTGAAGAAGGTGCCTTCCATGAAGCCGTTACCAACCAAATCCTCGATGATTTAGTCCGCGCAACCGGCCCACGCTTTATGCGCTTAACGGCGAAATTCAATGTTCGCGGTGGCATTTACACCAACGTGGTTGTTGAACATCGCCAGCCCGGTTGGGAAAGCCAGCCAGCTGTTCAGCTTCCCTGAGCGCAGGGCTTAATTGCCTGTTGTTCTGAAAATAGCGTGACGACCCAGAACACATCGAACACTTCAAAAATAAACACCCCTGCGTTTATGGGGATAGATGTGGGTACTTCAGGTATTCGCGCCATGGTTATCGACCAACAACACCAGGTGCTGGCTTCTAACACAAAAGCCATGCCCTCCCCCAAACAGCCGCAACCAGACTATTTTGAACAACAACCCAAAATCTGGCTGCAAACACTTCAGGATGTACTCACCGAGTTAGCAGCACAGTTCGACTTTAAACGCATCGCCAGCGTTTCACTGGATGCCACTTCCGGCACCGTATTGTTAACCGACAAACACAACAAAGCACTCACAACGGGGTTAATGTATAACGACCAGCGAGCGACTGAGTTTGTCGAGCAGATAAAACAACATGCCCCGGCCGATTCACCAACCTGCGCGGCAAGCTCCGGCCTTGCCAAAGCACTCTGGTTAATGCAACACACGGCAGATAGTAAGAATGCTTTTATTAGCCACCAGGCTGACTGGTTGGCAACCTACTTAACTCACCGGCCACAGCACAGTGACAGCAACAATGCTTTAAAAACCGGCTTCGATCCTTTGAGAAACAAATGGCCTGAGTGGCTCAACAAACTTGGGATACAAACTGAACAACTTCCACAAGTGAGCAAACCCGGCACGGTGATTAGCCCACT
>JALTLP010000309.1 GCA_027001895.1 Chromatiales bacterium
CCGGACCAATCCGAAGATCCTTAGCGGTGCGGTACATAGCAATAATTCGAATATGGGATTTGTGTTCGATATCACCCAGTTCTACCCCCACAAGTGGGCTGTCTGGCGGTACAACCACCTCGAATAAACCATAATCAATCGAATAAATCTCCTGAAAGTAATCCATGGTATTGGTTGCACTGGTGCCTTCAGTTTGAACCGTAGGCAATACAAAACGACCGGCTAATACAAAGTACAATATACCAACGGTAATCATCACGATGCCAATGGGTGTCACCGAAAACAAAGACCAGGTTTCCATTTGCTGGGCAGCCGGCAACGCCTTGTTGGAAGTAAGTATCAGATCATTAAGGAGGATTAACGGACTGGAACCGACCATTGTCATTGTTCCTCCCAGAATTGCACAAAAGCCCATCGGCATTAGTAAGCGAGACATCGGCAAACCTGAACGAGCCGAAATTCGGCTGACAACCGGCAGGAATAACGCGGCAGCACCCACGTTTTGCATAAAAGAGGATATAACACCAACCGTACCTGAAATGATAGGAATAACCCGGCCTTCGGTTGTGCCACCAATTTTTAGTATAAGCGCGGCAACCTTACTCATCACACCGGTTTTATCCAGGCCTGCACCAATAATCATTACGGCGATAATTGATATAACAGCGTTACTGGCAAAACCATCAAATAATTGTGTATTCGGTACCAGACCTTTTTCTATGCCCATAACCGGAGCAAACAAAGAAGTCAGGCCCAGCAAAACCATCACCGTTAAAGCAGCTAAATCCACTCCAACGACTTCGAATGCAAAAAGATATATAGTGAAAATAAGAATAGCGCTTACCCAGGCAATTTCAGCGGTAGGCACAACACCGGCTAGATACAATGCAAGTAAGGCAAAAATAATCGCTGCGACGATTTGCCGGGTTGATAAAGTAAACCTTGAATCACTCAATGTATAACCCCTTTTCTATCTCAGCAGAATAAATTGCTAGCCATTATAATCTTTTGAGGGGAATTTACCAGCCAAACTCTTTGACAAAATTAATTAAAACAATAGCTTACATATAGAAGTTAAGTCTATCTAAAAACCCCTAACCGTATACAATAAATAAACTGGCGATAAACCTGGATAAAAATTAAGATAGATTAAATCTTTAGGCTTAACGATAAAATCAACAAACCAGGCAAAAATTATACTTTGAAAAACTAACCGGAGTTGCAATGCAACAATTCGAGAAATATATAAATGGCTTACATTTCAATAATCTACGTGGAGATCTGTTTGGTGGCTTAACAGCGGCAGTGGTTGCCCTGCCGTTGGCAATGGCAATGGGTGTGACTTCAGGCGCAGGCCCTATCGCCGGTATCTATGGCGCGATATTTGTTGGCTTTTTTTCAGCCTTGTTTGGTGGCACACCCGCGCAGGTATCTGGCCCAACAGGCCCAATGACCGTTGTTATGGCACTTATTTTTACTGAATACACCAGCATGTTTCCCAATGACCCTGTTTATGGTGCCTCTCTCGCTTTTACCGTGGTCGTTCTCGGCGGTTTATTTCAGATTGGTTTTGGAATTCTTAAAATTGGCCGGTTTATCGAGCTAGTACCACACCCGGTCGTCTCCGGTTTTATGGGCGGCATCGGTGTCATTATTATTTTGCTACAGGTTGGCCCCCTGCTTGGTCAACCAACCCCTGCAAAGCCACTGGAAGCATTGTTAGCAATCCCCGGGTTTATAAACTCAACCAATGTTCCATCTCTTATTCTTGGTCTGATTACCATTGCACTGGTTTATATCATTCCTCTATACCTACCGCGACTTAATCGTTTAATTCCATCACCATTATTCAGCCTGGTTGTCGGCACAGGATGTTATTTGATTTTCTTTACAGATTCAGGCACTCCCATTATCGGCAAGATTCCTGAGGGATTTCCAGATTTAATAACCCCCACTATTACAATGGAACTTTTACCCGGTATGCTTAAGTCCGGCATTGTCCTCGCCGCACTCGGCACTATCGACTCCCTGTTAACCTCACTGGTGGCAGACAATATTACCCGCACCCAGCATCGCTCAAACCGGGAACTCATTGGTCAGGGCATCGGTAACACCATTGCCGGGCTGTTTGGTGGTTTGCCAGGGGCAGGTGCAACCATGCGAACAGTTGTAAATGTTAAAGCAGGTGGACTGACCCCGATATCAGGTACGTTACATGCCCTTGTTTTACTGATTATTGTCCTCGGTGCAGGCCCTCTCGCTTCTTATATTCCTAAAGCGGTGCTGGCAGGCATATTAATCAAGGTTGGAACCGACATTATCGACTGGAGTTATTTAAAAAACATTCCTAATACCCCAAAAGCCGGTGTCAGCATTATGCTGATTGTTTTAGCACTCACTGTTTTTGTTGGCCTGCTCGAAGCCGTTGCTGTTGGTATGGTTATCGCCAGCTTCCTGTTTTTAAAACGTTCGACAGATTTACAAATAGAGAGTATTTCCACGATTAACAGCGCTGAAGATAATCCAGAAGCACCCCTTACCGAAATTGAAGCCAAAATTATGCATGAAGCCGGCGGCCAGATTTTACTTTATCATGTGAATGGCGCTCTCAGTTTTGGTGCAGCAAAGGGGATGATACGTTGCCTCGACAATTATACTGATTACCATGTGCTTATCATCGATCTGGAGAAAGTACCCCAGGTTGATTACTCATCATCTAAAGCATTGTTTGACATGATCGATAACGCTCAGCGGGAAAACCGTCAGGTTTATCTTGTTGGAGCTAAACAAAGAGTGAATGTATTTCTTGAACGACAAAATATTTTGAAACTTGTTGGTGATCATTTTATTTTTACTAACCGGGAACAAGCCCTGCTTGATGCGGCTGAAAAGCTAAATCTCGGAATTAAAGCCAATCCTCAGGGATAAGAAACCACGACATTATCAACCTGCATTGTTTGTTGCATACTGTTAGGGTTAAATGAACTAGCCACAAAACTAACTGCATTCAGCCCCAGGTTATCATTATTACTACCGCAGGATAAATCAACAGAAGTTGTTGAAAGTACGGCCGCATTGTTTATTGTTAACTGCACAGTTACATTGTTGTCTGCTGCCGAGGCATCATAAACAAGTTTAAACTCCTGCCACTTGCCAGGCTGAACATTACCCGGCGTATTGCCTATATCCGCTTGTACAGTTTTTTTCTGCCCTGGACAAATGTAATCGTCTGCGAAATCCAGCTGAACAATACCGTTTTTATCAACATTTAATGAAACAATAGTCTCTAAAACCTGATTCCTGTCAAATATACCCAGTTTAACAAAGGGTGTTGCATCCCATTGCCAGAGCGATGACCATTTTGCTGACCAGTTTATTGTCACACGGCTTTCAGCCGCTCCATATTCAGAAAAAATTTTTGTCGCCTTTTGTAGGGTATTATCAGCCGTGTTTGCCTGAGACCATTTTAATGCACACTGACTTCCAGCCGCTCCCCCACCACTACAAAAAAGCCCGCTGGCATTGCTACCACTGAATTGCCAACCGTTTAAAGACCAGTCAGTATTTGTTGCCTGATAGGCAAGGCTGGAACTCCATTCAAAAGTCTCACACATAAGCAGGTTTTGTTGCTGACAAAGATTTGAAGCTGTATCAGTAACAACTAAACCTGTCAGTGTTTGCGTATTATCAGTACTCGGGTTTGCCGCAGATTGGGACACGTTAGTCTGGGAACCATTGGTTGATGCATTATTTTCACCATCATCATCCGGCCCATTGTCACTGCAGGCGCTAAGAAAGCTTAAGGTAAAAATTGTAATAAAACTTAAAAGTAAAAAACGTTTTCCTTTCACTCTCAATACCCTGAGAATAGAGTCCATACATACTCCTGTATGTGCTGTTAAATCTCTCAAAGCATAGACGGCAAGTTAAGATATTTTTTTGATCCGATTTGCACTTCTTAAAAACTGATATTTAACTCCATCACAGAATCAAAATTAATCATAGTTTTTGTCTTTGCATAATTTAAATAATCGACTTCAAAATTTTTTTTACTGCAATAAAAAACGCCCCAATCTTTAGATTGAGGCGTTCTGAATATGGTGGGCCGTGAGCGACTCGAACGCTCGACCAATTGGTTAAAAGCCAACTGCTCTACCGACTGAGCTAACGGCCCATAAACGAAGGCGGAATTTTACATTAAATTGCGGAAATAACAAGTCAAATTGCTATTTCCGCAACTAAAATTTCGCCTATATTTTACTTAAATGGCATCCAGTTTACGCATACCTGCCGGGAGTAAACGCATGTCCACAAGAGACGATAGCAAAGACTTAACAAAGGTGGCTTCATCTTCGTAGCACATTTTGTAGTACTGAATTTTCATTGTTAAGGCACTGCCAAAGATAATGCTAATCAGTGCTAAAAACGAACCCGCCGCGAGCGTAGAGACACCGGTAATGCCCTGTCCGACTGTACAACCCAGCCCCAAAACACCACCAAAACCCATTAAAATACCGCCAATCACGTGTGTATAGAAGTCCTTAAAGGAAACAAACCATTCAACACGGAAACTACGTGATAATAATGACCAAACGAAAGATCCAAGGATAACACCAAGCACTGACAGCACACCAAAGGTCATAAAGCTACTCGCAAAGCCGGAACCGGCATAACCGAACATTTGACCGATTGGGCTGATAAAAGTAAAGGATTGTGGCTGCAAGTTAGTAGAACCATTTTTTGGTTTACCGTCGTCACTGTCCATCATCATATCCCATTCACCGTAAAACTGGGTCAGTTTCATTGAGCCATCTTCCGTGTTCACCAGCACATTGGAAGTAATATACCAGGCCAGCAAAACGGCAATACCCACCACCACGCCAGAAAATATATTTTCTTTACTGGTGCGGAAATCAGATGATCGGAAAATAATAAACAGGGAAATAGCTGCAATAATACCGCCAACAACCAGACGTGTTGTTAACGCCGAGCTACCAAACCAGCCAGCAACAATAGAACCAAAATCCTGGGGGGTGTTCAGGGAAATTGAGGCCTTGCCTAACCATGAAGCGAAATAGGTCTGATACCAGGTTGCCGGTAATTCTTTAAACGGGTCAACCATGTAATAGGCAATAACGGCAATAATAACAAAAACAAAGACCGACTTAATATTACCACCACCGATTCGGATAAGCGTTTTATTACCACAACCACTTGCCAGGGTCATACCAATACCGAACAAAACCCCACCTAAAATATAACGCCCCCACTGAAATACACTACCGCGATATGGAGGCAGGGTTCCAGCACTTAAATTGGCCCGACCCATTGCTTCGATAACAAGCACACCGATAAGCGCGACGGTACCCGCCAGTATCCAGGAGCGCATACGATTTGTATCGTTCATATTAACGAGGTCGGAAACGGCTCCCATTGTGCAGAAGTTGGTTTTATTGACAACCGCACCCATAACGAAAGCAATAATGAAAGTCGACCAGAGGAAAAACGACTGGGCTTCCATAAAACTTGCAAATGACATATTAAATTCCTCAAGGTTTAATTATTTTGTTTTAACCCGCTTACCGGGGCTTTTGTGTACTAAAAGTTACACGATTATACAGAACTATCAGCCAGATGTAACGCACAGAAACAGTGCATAAAGCAATATAATTCAACTACTTATAGATTGTTGGGTCTTTAATTCCCGCTTCGTTAAAGCCAATAGCACGTAACCGGCAACTATCGCACTGGCCACAGGCTCTCCCGTTTGAGTCGGCGGCATAACAGGAAACGGTCAGACTGTAATCCACCCCTAACGCACTGCCTTTTTGAATAATTTCCGCTTTAGACAAGTGTATCAGCGGTGTTTGCAGCTTAATCGGTTTTCCTTCTACCCCTCTTTTTGTGGCGAGATTCGCAAGTGTCTGAAATGCTTCAATATATTCTGGCCTGCAATCTGGGTAGCCCGAATAATCCACCGCGTTCACACCAATAAAAATAGCATCTGCATCCAGTACCTCAGCCCATGCAAGTGCTAACGACAGGAAAATAGTGTTGCGTGCCGGCACATAGGTAACCGGTATACCTTCAGATGGGCTTTTAGGTACCTCGATACCCGTATCCGTTAATGCAGAACCCCCAATCTGATCAAGGTCCAAATGTATGGTTTTTGCTGGAACATTGGGGTATTTTTTTAATATCCTGGAAACAGCATTTAATTCTGCCCGGTGTCGCTGCCCGTAATCAAAGCTGAGTGCAGAGCATTCATAGCCTTCTGCCACAGCAATAGCCAGGGTTGTAACCGAATCCAGCCCACCCGACAATAAAACCACCGCCTTTTTGCTCATAAAATATCCACCACAACACTGTCCGAAACAGAACAACTACAATCATATATTATCGGCATTATATCGGGAATTTCTGTCTATTTAATTGAAATATAGCGATATTCCTGATGTTTTCTAAAGCTGTGAAAAATATTGTCGATATTACTTAAAACAGGCAGATTATTATGCGACATATCATTTCTATAGTAGTTTTTAGTGTTTTCATGGGGCTTTCGTTAAACGCATGGACAGCTGACGACAGCTGGACAAATGTCTTTAAATTCCAGAGCAAAATGGCACAAAATGGCAGTGTGAATGCACAATATATTCTTGGTGAAATGTATGAAGAAGGTCGTGGTGTCACAAAGAATTACTCAAAGGCATTCGAATGGTACAAAAAAGCCCGCGACAATGGCCATAAAAAAGCAGACAGCAGGATTGCCAAACTCAAACAAAAAATCGCTGATGAAAAATTAGCAAAGCGCCGTCCAGCCAAACCTGAAAAAGTAATCAAAAAGACAGCAAAGAAAAAAGCACTGGTAATACCGGCTAAAACGGCTGTGAAAAAAGTGGAACCCAAAAAGCCACTTAAGCCTAAAGCACCCACTAAATTAGAAGTTAATGAATACGTACATAAGCCAAACGCACCGATAGCTTCACCGGATGATTTAGAACGTGGCAAAGGGACTCATCTTGACGACTCGGAAGACCCTTTCGATTAACACCTGACTAATCAAACACCGGGAAGGTTACCCCAGATTAATTTATGCAGCTGCAACTGGTAACGAACCTGAAGCTGATCCTGCAAAATCCATTCAGCCAGTTGTTTTATTATATTATCTTCATCGTTTATATTCACCGGCGAGAATAAAACCTCACATTTTTGTTCCAGTTTGTATTGTTTACATATGCTGACGACCCATTGATAGTCGTCTCTGTTACATATAACAAACTTAATCTGATCAGAGGGTTTTATATATTCGAGGTTTGTATAAATATTTCTGGACTCCTCACCGGAGGCAGGTGTTTTAAGATCCATAACTGTCATCACTCGATGATCAACATTTTTTATGTCGATAGCACCACTGGTTTCCAGTGAAACTTTATAACCAAGATCACATAACCCGGTTAATAATTCAGAACATAATTTCTGTGACAAAGGCTCGCCACCCGTTACTGTTATGTAGGATGTCTGGTATTTTTTTATTTCGGCTATAATCGCTGCAAATTCCCACCACTGTCCACCCTGAAATGCATACTCAGTATCACAATAGTGGCAACGCAGCGGGCAACCGGTTAAGCGAATAAAAACAGTGGGCAAACCAACCCATTTCGATTCACCCTGCAGTGAATAAAATATTTCGGTCAGTCGAAGCCGCTTTACTGAATCTGTCATAGAATTCTAACTATTGCTAAATTGAACTAAGGCCACAGCTATAAATCAGCAGCTATAACCTGCTACAGGGAAAGATTATAATAGATGCTTGAGATTAACGCCTGGACGATTTGATTTTTTTAATCAGGTTTTGAGCTTGCCCGGCTGCCGTTGTATTAGGATACAGGCGTAACAGCTTTTTAGCATTTTCGAGTGCAACGTTCTTTTTACCTAGTTCATAATAACTGTAGGATATTTTAAGTAGTGCCTCGGCAAGTTTGGGACTGTTAGGATAATTATTTACCAGATCCTGATAATCTTTAATAGCCTGCTTGAAATGCCGCTGGGCATAACTTGCTTCACTTAACCAGTATTGCGCAATATGCGCATAGCGCCCATTAGGATAATTTTTGATAAACTCACGGTAAGCCTTTATCGCCTGTTCATATCTTAACTCACGTAACAGATCAAATGCCTTCTGGTAGGCTTTTTGTTCTTTCACAGGGTCAACCTGTTTAACAGCAGGCTGGGATGCTTGCAGCCCGGTTGTTTCAGGTGGTGGCGACTGTGTTGCACCGGTGGTTGTTGATTGACCTGATGCGATACCGGGAACCGTATTTTTTAAAGGAATGTTTTTACTCGCCGAGCCATTGCGCTCAAGCTGCAATATACGCCGGTCAATATCAACATATAAATCTCGCTGACTTCTTTTTAACTCGTTAACAATATGTGCCTGCGTTTCTACGTCGCCTCTTAACTGCTGAACTTCTTTTTGCAGGCTTTCAAGCCTGAGCAATAAATCGACCAGCCCCTGACTGTTCATTAAACGTTCGAGACGCTGCAAACGCTGTTCGACGCTCATTTTATGTTTAGGGGTTATGGCTTTGGAAGAAGTAGATAACTTAACCGCGTCGTGTTCAAAACGACGCGGCTGTTTATCCCGCGCAAAACTGTCAACAGACATTAAAATCAGAATACTGCCAACAACACTAACAACCAGTTTTTGCACGATATTACTCTCTGTTTACTACTTTATATTATGAACCGGAGTAAAGAATCTCTACCCGACGGTTAAGGCTCCAGGCACTTTCATCGTGTCCCATTGCAGCAGGACGTTCTTCACCAAAACTAATCACCTGAATTTGTGAAGCCTTTACACCCTGTACAACCAGTAATTGTTGTACCGCTTTTGCACGACGTTCGCCCAATGCTACGTTGTACTCACGGGTACCACGTTCATCAGCATGACCTTCCAGTACGACGGACAGGCTACTATTTTGAGCAAGGTTTTGCGCATGGGCAGAAATAATATCACGCGCTTCGGCAGTCACATCACTGCTATCGAATTCGAAATAGACAACACGTTTTGACAAAGCATCCGCCTGACCACTGTGCATTTCAGACATGCTTCCACCGTCATGCATATTGGCGCCAGAGGTTGTATCTGTCGCCGTTGTTGTTGCTTCATCCGAGCTTTTCTCTTCCGAGGTTGAAGAACAACCCGCCATCAGGCCAAACACACCAATTAACAAAACAATACCTAATTGCTTATTCATTACCATCTCCTAAGTTAAAATTATAATCCTGTTTATTTTTTGAAATACGACCATGCAGGCTCCCTGACATCGCCGCCACTAAACTGTAATCGTTGCTTCGCCCGCCCATCGACGGAAACAGCCGATAATACGCCCCGACCTCTGTATTCTGTTGCGTAAATTATCATACTACCATTTGGAGCAAAACTAGGCGACTCATCTAAACGTGACTCGGTCAACACTCTGAGATAGCCGGTTTCTCGCTCCAATACTGCAATCCGGTAACTGCCCTCAATTCGATGTACCATGGCAACAAACTTACCATCCGGTGAAACACTCGCCCGTGCATTATAAGTGCCTTCAAATGTTAACCGCTCTGGTCTGCCCCGTACACCATTGGCATCGACAGCAACCTGATAGAGTTGCGGGCCGTTCCCCCGGTCTGAGGTAAAAATAATGGCCGAGCCATCCGGTAGCCAGACCGGCTCGGTGTCCACCGCTGAATTGCGGGTTACCCTGACTTTTGTATCACGACTCAGATTATAAAGATAGATTTCAGCATTACCATCCTTATATAAGGTCAATGCCAGACGTTTACCATCCGGTGACCAGGCCGGAGCGCTGGCGGTACCACGAAAAGTCGCTACCCTTCTGGCCTGCCCCGTTAATATGCTCTGTATATAAACTTCGGCACCCACTCTATCCCGAAAGCGAACGTATGCAAGTTGCAACCCATTCGGTGACCAGCTTGGGGAAATAATGGGGTTTTTAGATTCCAGAATAATTTTTTCGTTATAACCATCCGAATCAGCAATGGCCAGCCGATATACGTTTTCCTTGCGGTAATTACGAGTTAAGGTGACATAGCTGATATTGGTATCAAAAGCGCCCTTTACGCCCATTAATGCTTCATAAATTAAATCACTGATTTGGTGAGCGGTACGCCGCAGATTAGAACGCCGACTGCGAATTTTGTAACCAACAAGCTGTTCGGCTTTAAACATATCCAAAAGCTGAAACTGTACCTCGTAAGTACCGTCTACCAACGGTGCAATATGGCCAACGATCAGGTTATCCACCCCTAAGGCCCGCCATGCAGTGTAGTTTACTTCTGAACCGTGCGAAGGACGACCCACCAGATCTCTTTTTGGAATGGGTGCAAAACGCCCGCTGCGGCGTAAATCGGATTCAACAATCGCGGCAATATCTTCCGGTGCCGGTATCGAGGCTCCCCGCGTGGGTGCGGTACCCAGCCATTTAAAAGGCACAACCGCTATCGGCAATGCATCATCAATGCCCTGGGTAATATCTATTTTTAAAGCCGCGTAAGCAGGCTGAACTGTGGCAATAGCAACAAAAAAGAAAAGGACGATACGTTTACATTTATTCATATTTTTATCTTTAAAAACTTCAACAATGTTTAATTATTTTTCACTTCCAAAATTCAGCTCGATTTCTCTGAACCGATCCGACAAACCTAACTCTACCGGAGGTAAAGGCAGTGGTGAAGACCGCTTTACTGCCGTAAATACAGATTGATCGAAAGCCGCATTACCACTTCGCTTTATATACTGTACATTAATCACTTCGCCACTTGGAATCAAACTTACCTTAACAATACAAAACATACCAGGCCGGGTGCTGACCGGCTTTATCCAGCGTTGTTCGATATGTGCCTTTATTC
>JALTLP010000310.1 GCA_027001895.1 Chromatiales bacterium
TAAGAACAAAAAGTGGTACACAGGGCTGGGTTGCGGCAAATTTTCTGGTGAAGAACAAACCTGCAACTAAAGAGTATGATAATTTATTTGCCCAGTATCAGAAAACAGTAGAAACATTAAAAGTTGTTAACGAGCGTTTAACAAAAAAAGAACGTGAGTTGCAAATAAAACGCGATCAACTTTCTAATGCAACCACGACAATAAAAGAATTAAAAAAGAAAAAGGCAGAGAAAACGGATTCTGCAAAAGTCAATGGAAGTGTTGTCGATGAAGCAGAGCTGCAAAAAGCGCATCAGGAAATAAAACGTCTTAAGACAAAACTGTTATCACTGGAACAACAGGCAAAAGATAGTAAAGACAGTGACCCGGATAGTATGCAGGCAAAATTAATCAAGGCTCAACAGGAAAACACCCTGATGCGTAACAGTATCGAAATGGCAATGGCTAACCTCGAAGGAAAGCGCGTTCCAACCGCTGAAGAACTGGCAGGTATACGTGCCAGCTTTCCGGCATGGTACTGGGGTTTAACGATAGTAATGATTATTCTTGGCGTTATTGGTGGCGTTGTATGGAATGATTACAGAAATCGTAGAAGACATGGTGGTTTCAGGCTTTAGAACAGAAAATAGTTCATCTGATTATTATGCTAAATAATATTGTTTTGTACATACCGGTGTGCAATTAAATTTTTAACATTGTTTATTTTTTGCTCAAGTTTTTATCAGCCAGTTTGAGATTTAAAAAACATATCTGTAGAATGATAGTCAACAATAATAACTATTTGTATTAATACTTCCCCCCTCTTAATTAATTCAAATAATTTTAATTCACTATTGATACTGTGTGTATTTTAAAACGGAGAGGAAAATGAATAAATTAAAATTTTTATTAGTAACGGCTGCGAGTTTATTGGCGATGTCAAACACGATGGCAGCCGGACTGGCTCAGGAAGTTGATGGTTTGCTGGTAACGACAGAGTCATTAAATAATACGGTAGACACAAATACTTCATCAATTTCAAATATTAATAAAGATATATTATATCTTTACAATAAACTGAATAGTATTCCAGTACCTGATGTTTATGATTATAAAAATTTTGCAGGTAAAGTTTCTTCAAAAACATATAAGCTACAGGGATTTAGTGGTTGTGGTGATACGGAAATAAGAACGATTAGTCGCACTGTAAATGGTACTACGACTAATTTACATGTAAATCGGGTTCGAACTCTTGCTGGTAGTATTTGCCAGAATAAAGGTTTTAACTATGAAGAAACAGAAAATACCCAAAAACTTATCAATAAGGAAAACCTCAGTTTCGGCGGTAGTATTAAGTCAGTTGATATTTTAGGAAAACCGATTGCGTTACTAACTTCTGCAATGACTCAGGGGAGTAGTTTTGGAAATGCTACCGGTATTAAACGACTTGATGTTGCGACTGGAATCAAAACTTTAATTAGTGTTTTTGCCAATACAACAACGGCTGTAGCGATTGAAGATGTAACAGTTCCGGCCGGTACTTTTACGGGTTGCCTGAAAGTGCATACGGTAAGGAACTCCGGTGCAATTGGTCGGTTTGATCGTTACTCCTGGTATTGTCCTGGTTTAGGAGAAGTAAAGCGTACTCAAATTGACCCGGTAACTCTGGAATACCGTTTCTGGAAAATGACAAGTTATACTCCATAATTTGTAGCAGGTATTCACCTTTAAAACCCGATGTTTGAAAAAACATCGGGTTTTTTTTGGCTTTTATGTCGGTAGCTTTGTAAACTAACGAAATATGAAATACAAAGATCTCAGAGACTTTATAAACCTGCTGGAAAAGCGTGGTGAATTAAAACGTATTACAAAGCAAGTCGATCCTTATCTGGAAATGACCGAAATTTGCGACCGTACTTTACGCGCAGCCGGGCCTGCCCTGTTGTTTGAAAATGTTAAAGGCTCCAACGTGCCAGTACTGGGTAATTTATTTGGTACCGCGGAGCGGGTGGCACTGGGCATGGGCGAAGAATCTGTAGAAGCTTTGCGTGAAGTGGGCAAGGTATTGGCCATGTTAAAAGAGCCGGAACCGCCAAAGGGTATGAAAGACGCCTGGGAAAAATTGCCGGTGTTTAAACAGGTGCTTAACATGGCGCCGAAGGAAATAAAAAAAGCAGCCTGTCAGCAGCATGTTGTTGAAGGCGATAAAGTTGATTTGGGCAATATTCCCATTCAAACCTGTTGGCCGGGTGATGTTGCGCCTTTGATAACCTGGGCGCTGGTTGTGACTAAAGGGCCAAACAAAGAACGGCAAAATCTGGGCATATATCGGCAGCAGGTTATTGGAAAAAATAAGGTTATTATGCGCTGGTTATCACATCGTGGTGGCGCACTGGATTTTAAAGAGTGGCAGGAAAAACACCCAGGTGAACCTTTCCCGGTTGCGGTTGCTCTGGGTGCCGATCCGGCCACTATACTGGGTGCGGTTACGCCCGTACCCGACAATTTATCCGAATACGCCTTTGCTGGTTTGTTGCGTGGTAGCAAAACAGAAGTAACCAAATGCATTGGCAGTGACTTGCAAGTACCGGCTTCGGCAGAATACGTACTGGAAGGATTTATTTACCCGGATGAAATGGCTGATGAAGGGCCTTTTGGTGATCACACCGGTTATTATAACGAAGTTGATCAGTTCCCGGTTTTTACGATTGAACGTATCACCCACCGTAGCGATCCCATTTACCACAGTACCTATACCGGGCGGCCGCCGGATGAGCCGGCAATTTTAGGCGTTGCCTTGAACGAAGTGTTTGTCCCCATTTTGCAAAAACAGTTTCCAGAAATAGTGGACTTTTATTTACCCCCAGAAGGTTGCTCTTACCGGGTGGCGGTAGTAAGCATGAAAAAACAATATGCCGGACATGCCAAGCGGGTAATGATGGGTGTCTGGTCTTTTTTACGACAGTTTATGTACACCAAGTTTGTGATTGTTACCGATGATGATGTCAATGTCCGTGACTGGCAGGATGTTATCTGGGCAATGACGACGCGAATGGATCCGGCACGCGATACAACCATCGTAGAAAATACACCGATTGATTACCTTGATTTTGCCTCACCGGTTTCCGGGCTTGGCAGCAAGATGGGTATGGATGCAACCAACAAGTGGCCGGGTGAAACAACACGCGAGTGGGGCACACCGATAGTCATGGATGAATCGGTCAAGCAGCATGTTGATGACATCTGGGAGGAACTGGCTATTTTTGCAAAAGACTAAACGCTATTTGATATACCTTTAAGTATAAGCATCTATACTTAGTTTTTAGTGATGTATAGGTTATATTCTGAAGGAAAATCAATGAAGCAAGCCCTGAAATTATGCGGTATTTTAGTTAGCCTGTTTACAACAACAATTGTAATAGCAAGTGGTGTAGCTCACTGGGGTTACGAAGGACACGAAGGCCCCGAACATTGGGGCGAATTAACGCATGACTACCACATGTGTAAGGAGGGTAAAAAACAGTCTCCGATTGATATTAGCAATACAAAGCTTACGAATCTGGATAAGATATCCTTTCGCTACACTAGCGAGCCGAGAGAGATTTTAAATAACGGCCATACCATCCAGGTCAATATGAAACCCGGCAGCAGGCTCAAAGTTGCGGGTAAAACCTACAGGCTATTGCAGTTTCATTTCCATGCCCCTTCGGAACACACCTTTAATGGCAAGCCTGCCGATATGGTTGCACACTTTGTGCATCAGGCCGATGATGGCCAGCTTGGTGTTATTGGCTTATTGTTCAGAATAACCCGAGGTAAGTCGAACGCAACACTTGCCCGGCTCTGGAAGTACCTGCCAAAAAGGGCCGGCGAGAAAAAAGTCATTGCTTCGGGTATTACCGTCGCAAAGCTACTACCAAAAAATACGACCTACTATCATTATTCGGGTTCATTGACCACACCACCGTGTAGCGAAGATGTTAACTGGATGATTTTGCAAAACTTCGTTGAAGTATCTGCGCAACAAATTGCGGCTTTTAGTAACATCATTCACCACAATGTCAGGCCGGTACAAGCACTTAACGGTCGAGAAGTAGAGGCTAACTAGGGACGGCCTGACAGCAGGATTTGCCCATTTAGCTAATATTGTCTGTACTATTTTTAACCAATCATTGACATAGAATTGAACAGTTCGCATTTTGAGAAATTTCCGCTTTTAAATATGGTTTTTATAGGAGTATAATCGGTTCAAAACGATGTTATGGAATAACTAAGCCTGTTGTCGCATGGATGGCGTTTATTCAACCTGAATCAGGTCAGACTTTAATTTAAACCCGCTTATGTTTATTAAAGTCTTCTCAGCATAAAAGCATTTTAAGTCCATCCAGCTAAGACAATCGGTTTTACTCACATTTAAGGGGGTAGGATTATGCGTCTTACTAAAGGTTTTACACTTCTAGAACTAGTCATTGTTATGGTTGTTATTGCCATTGTTAGCAGTATTGCTCTGACAGCAGCTAGTGCATTTTTGCAGGACAACCGCCTGGCAACAGCCAATAACGATTTAATTGCGGCGATAAGTTATACGCGTACCGAAGCAGTAACGCGCGGGCAGCATGTTTCAATTTGTGCCAGCAACGACCGAAAAACTTGCACCAATACCCCCTGGGAACTGGGCTGGTTGGTATTTACAGACGAAAAAAATGCCGGGGTTGTCGATGCCAATGAAACTATTTTAAGGTCTCATGGTGAGGTGGGTATTGATATTTCCGTCTCAGCGGGAAGTCCTTACCTGCAATTTAAATCAGCGGGTACCGTTGCTTACGCATGCCCGGACTGTTTTGATGCAACGGGCACAAGTTTCCGCGAGCTGGCATTAACCGCATTTAAAAACTTATTACCTGTTAACAATGCGATGGCGAGTACCGAATCGATGAGTAGTGATTCTGGTTCAAATGACGCGTCAACGTCAGGCAGCGATACAGACAGTATGGACTCGGCCGATTCGGGGCAATCGGGTGCATCCGGTAGCGAGGGAACCTCGGGGCTTTCAGGTTCATCGGGCTCATCCGGTTCTGGTACAGGCTCGGGTTCATCCGCTGCTAAGGGTCCAAACTCAGGCCAGCCATTTGTAACGTGTTTTGCCCCACCCTCTCAGGCTAAAGGGGGTTCAACAAACACTAGTTCCAATGGTAACTCAGGTTCTAATGGAGGTTCCGGTAGCTCTGGTTCAGGCAGTTCTGGCAGCCGTTCAGGTTCATCTGGCTCAGAAGGCAGTTCAGGAGCCGATGGTTCCGACACAGACTCATCGTCTGATAGCGCGCTTAATCAGCGGCAGTTTATTGATATTGCGCGGGATGTACTGGCCGCACTTTCCCCTGTTTCATCAGTTCATGCTGCAGCGCCACAGGCGAATTGTGATTTTGGTTCTGGCAGCTCGGCTCTTCCAGATAGTACCTTTCTGATATGTGATAGCACCCGAAATGGTGAAAAAGGCAAGCTTATCTCCGTTGCCAAGGTTGGTCGAGTAACGCGAAATATCGCCATTTGTAACTAAAATCCCTGCTGTATTCTTAAAAAACCATAGATAGATGCCTAACTGCTTAATTTTTAAGTAGTTTTAGGCACTCTATGGGTTAACCCGTTCGAATTATATATAAATTCCCATATTTAGCTTATCTTTAACTTGCAAGGTAAGAAAATTAGGTGAGTTAATTTTGTAAGAAGTGTTCACATAAAATTTTTTTATGTGAGAACAGTTGAAATTATTACAAAATACGCTTTTTTAAAGCTGATTTTAGATAAATCATAATTAAAAGAAGCGATTAGAGCAACTGTTGATTGGGGTGTCAAAATTATAACACATTGATTTCCTTTGTTTTATTATGTGATGTGTTTCACGTTTTCTTGACTGATTAAAAATTAGTCACTAAAATTGGTTCACTAGTAGTTAGAAGTTAGTTGTGTAAGCAGGAGACAAGCAAATGGCCCACAATAAAGGTTTTACATTAATTGAATTAATTAGCAGTCTGGCGGTTGTGGCAATACTCAGTAGCATGGTAATGACATTTTCCAGTGCATTTTTGCAGGATAACCGCATGTCATTAGCAAATAATGATCTAGTTGGTACTATTAGCCTGGCGCGTAGCGCAGCAGTATCTCGAAGCAGCGATGTAACGGTGTGCGCGAGCGACGATGGCGCGACATGCACGGGAACAGCCTGGGAGTTGGGCTGGATTGTTTTTACTGACGGCGATACGATTGGTACGGTCGATGGAACGGATCAGATATTAAAAGTAAATAGCCAGGTTGGCATTGATATTTCAGTTACTGCCGGCAGCAGCTTTGTCAGTTTTAAACCACAGGGTTCTATTGCGAATGTTTGCGTAGACTGTTTTGATAAAACATTTAAACAAAAACTGGATCAGATTTTTGTAGCCGCACTCAATAATTTATCTCCAGTTTCATCTGCAATGGCAAGCTCTTCAGGTTCATCAGGCAGCAGTGGTTCTTCTGGCAATAGCGGTTCATCAGGTGGTTCTGGTAGCTCAGGCTCAAATAAACCATCAATTAGCTGTAATGCGCCTCAGTCACAGGCGAAAAGCGGTGGATCGGGTTCATCAGGTAGCTCAGGTTCGTCAACAGCTAGTTTAAATTTGCAGCAGTATGGTGATTATGCAATGTCGGTTCTGGAACAGTTATCACCCATTAGCTCTGCACATGCAAGTGATTCGGGTTCATCAGGTAGCTCTGGTGGTTCAGGTGGTTCTGGCTCTTCAGGCAGTGGTGCACCGTCAGCAACCTGTGATTTTGGTGCAGGACAAACTGCTTTACCTAAGTCTTCGTTTGTAATTTGCGACAGCATGCGTAATGGTGAAAAGGGTAATTTAATCTCTATCTCTACAGTAGGTCGTATTACCAGAACGAAAGTTTTTTGTGACTAGATTTTTGTAACTAGAACAGAAAAGCAGTAGTGAAAAAGGCCTGGTTTCCAGGCCTTTTTTTATGCATGGCAGGAAATTAGTTTTTTAAACTATCTATATGTAATAACATCGAAGTAAATATAAAACCGAGTCCTATCATCTCGGTCATTTCTTCAACTGCTCGTGAAAAATGTTCAAGAAAAACCAGCTTGACGCCCGTGGAAGCAATGATTGCTTCATAATAGCTGTCTACGCCGTCGATATAATCCAGTATAACTGCAAATACAAAACAACCCAGACCGGCAATAAACAATATTCTGGCCAGACGGTTATTAAATTCAGTTTTTATAATATAAAGCATAAGTAAGCCGAGTGAACCAAACAGTGGCAAAAAAAGTAATTGCCAGTAATAGCTTTCGAAGCTGTTTACAAGCGTTGAGGACAGGCTAGCTTTGTCTGCAGTGTTGGCGCTGGCGGCCCATACGGTTGCTACACGTTCATGGAACTGAGAGGTATCGTCAATACTCATGTAAATAAAAAACAGGGCAATCAGCAGCCAACTGGTAATTTTAAATTTATTGCCACCGGCATAATAGTGCTCGACAATTAAAAGTGCAGCAAAGCCTGTTAATAAGGCAATAAAGCTTGAATACCAGGTTGGAATGTTTGCTTCAAGGGTAATATCAAACAATACTCTCAGTTTTTTTGCAATTTCATACTGAAAAAAATAACCAAGTGAGTCAAAAAAGAATAAAAACACAGGTATGGCGATAACAAGTGATAAAACATTTTTTACCGGTATATTGTAATCGAGATGTAAGCGCATTTTTAAAGTCTGTTATAAGTTAATTAATATCAGATAAAAAACACAGCCTGTAAAAAACACAAGCAGTGTTTTGCCGCGCAGTGCATCACTTGTCAGACCAAGCCATAAACCGCTTAAAAGTACAAAAATTAAACCAAAGGCAAATAATTTCTGATAAAGTTTATACAAAGGCGGGCCATTGCCTTTATGGAATGCCATCAGTTTTTTCTGCAAATCGGGTGTGTATTGGTAGATATTTAAATTATCGCCTTCAATCTTGAAAGAATAGTAAATATCATAGGTTGGTCGGGTATAGAGGCTTTTCTTTTTTATTTTTAGATGATCAAAGTCAGGGTTGCCACCAATTTTTGCCAGCAATTTTGCAACATCCTGCTTGATGGTAACCGAATTAAAGTTAAGCGTATCTTTGCTGGTACTAAATATTTTTTCCTTGTATGTTTCTGCCTTTATATCCAGCAGTTCCATGACGCCGGTAATGGCCATAATAAAAATAAAGGGGACTAAAAATGCAGCAACATACAGATGTAGTTTTATTAATGTACTTCTTTGCACGACTCAACTCTTTTTATTATTTATTTAAATGACTTTAGTATAGCTTAGTATAGCCTATTCGAGTAAATACGGAAAAATTCTGCGATAGAAGGATAAGTTAACTGGATATTAAGGGTGTTGAGTAATTTTGTATTATCAATCAGCCTCGATTCTTTCAGATAAGATAACATTCCTTTGGATAATTGTTGTTCAGCCTGTTGCCAGTTTATTTCAGGTGGTAACGGCAACTTCAGGAATCTGGCAACCTGTATAAAATAGTCTGTCATGTTGATATTGTCGCCGTCTGAGACATTATAAACTTCACCGCTGTTTGACTGTAACATGGCTGCAATACATATCTTTGCCAGGTCGTCCTGATGTATGCGGTTGGTTATGGGGGCCAGTTCTGACCGAAGCATCGGAATTTGCTCTTTTAGTCGCCGGACAGGTAATCGAGATTCACCATAAATACCCGAAACACGCAGAATGACATATTCAATCCTGTTTTTAGTTGCAAAACGTTGCAGGTTTAGCTCTGCATCAAGTCGGCGTTTAGCGCGATCTGCTTGTGGTTTGACCGGTGTTTGTTCGGTTACCGTTCGTCCCTGCTGGTCACCATAGACGCCGGTGGTGCTTATATAAACGATTCGTTTGGGGAGTTGCGTTTTTTCTAAACCAGCAAGCCAGTGACGCATACGGCTGTCCTCAGTTCCAGTGGAAGGAGGCGGGGCCAGGTAAAAGACGCAGTGATTGTTAAATACTGTACTATCAATTGTGGAAGGATTATCAAGATCAAGCTGCTTGTGGCCGATACCATTTACTGTATGGTGTGTTTCTGTTGTTTCAGCAGATTGCTGGCGATTAAAAGCGGTAATTGTCAGCTTATTTGCGGGATAGCTGGATTGCAGTTGGTGGGCGATGCGCCTGCCAATATCGCCATAACCGATAATAGACACATGGATTGCGGGTTTTTGTATTGTCTTCATAAGGTATAATGCCGCAGCTTTTTACTAAAGATGAATAGTTTATGACAAATCGCGTCAAAATCGAAACAACTGGCCACGAATTTACGGTTAATAGCGACGAATCTGTTTTGGATGCGGCTATTCGCCAGGGCATACACCTCCCCTATGGCTGCCGAAATGGCAAATGTGGTAAATGTAAGGGTAAGGTTGTGCAAGGTGAAGTGAAGTATGACGAAGAACTTGCTGCGTTGTCCGAAGCAGACAAGGCAATTGGCATGGCGTTGTTTTGTCAGGCAAAGCCACTAACCGATTTAGTTATTGAATCACGCGAGGCAGAAACAGCCAGGGATATACCGGTTGTGAAGTTACCCTGTCGGCTAGAAGTGCTGGAAAAATTAAATCACGACGTGATGTATTTAAAATTAAAATTGCCCGAAACAGAGCGCATGCAATTTTTAGCCGGGCAGTATATCGACTTTTTATTACCCGATGGCAAGCACCGCAGCTTTTCCATTGCCAATGCACCGCATAATGACGATTGCATCGAATTGCATATTCGTCATATTGCAGATGGAAAATTTACTACCGGTGTTTTTGCTAATATGAAAGTTAAACAAATGTTTCGTATCGAAGGACCACACGGCAACTTTTATATTCGTGAAAAATCAAACAAACCGATGATCTTTATGGCCGGTGGCACCGGCTTTGCGCCGATTAAAGGCATGGTCGAACATGCGCTTAATGCAAAAATGGAGCGACCAATCCATATTTACTGGGGTGCACGTGCACTCGAAGATTTATATATGGATAGCGAGGCACAAAAATTTACCAAACTGAATCCTCTAATAAAATACACGCCTGTATTGTCAAACCCAAAAGACGAAGACAACTGGCAGGGTCGAACGGGTTATGTGCATGAAGCAATTTTACAAGACTACCCCGACCTTTCTAACTACGAAGTCTATGGCGCTGGCCCACCGGCGATGGTCTATGCCGCAGAAGATGCCTTTGCAGCGGCAGGGTTAGAAAAAGAAAATTATATTTCCGATGCATTCGAGTTTAATAAAGATTAAGTCTTAGTAAAAGTAACTAGGGTTAGTAAGATATATTTATTGTAGGCTTGGGAAAAGGGACATTCCCCTTTAAGTTGCCATGACGTTGTCAATGTTAAAGCGCAAGTGACACCGAAGGGCGAGTGCAGGACGCACGAGCTTTTGCGATCAGGCCATGGAAGGCCTGTCGCAAAATGTCCTGAGCATTAACTATTGCAACGGAATATGTATGGCAACTAAGGGGTGTGCTTTCTTTTGGGTACTTTTCTTTCGCACAAGCAAAGAAAAGTACCTCGCCTGCAGGCGCGAGAGCCTGCTTAAGATAAAAGTCGCGCGGAAGCGCAAGCTGAAGAATTATTAACCCGAATGATCCAGATGCGGTTTTTCTTCTTTTACCAGCAACCCACCACGACCGCTTATAAAGCTTAATAACTTGGCGTTTAAAAATCCAATACCAAACCGCAGTAAGCGGAAAAAATGGTTTGGATACTGTAATGTAAGCTTTAAATAGTAGTGACCAATTTGTGGGCGACGATAAAACGCAGTCAAAATTTCCTGATAGTGTTTGTCGAGTTCCTTCACACTGATACCTTCGGGTGACCAGACAAAGTTC
>JALTLP010000311.1 GCA_027001895.1 Chromatiales bacterium
GTGGCATTACTAACATCCGAATAGTCTTTATATGCAGCCGTTAAGGCAGCCTGCCAGCGGGTTAACAACTTGGGCCGACCGGTGTAACGGATGCTGGTTACCAGAGAGGTGGATGCAGCACGTGCACGGTTCGATGATGCATTGGTATTGCTGTTCACAATATCTGCCGAGGTAATAGTACCTGCACCGTCGGTGGAAATGGCCTGTACTGCCATCGACCAGTTTTTATCCGGGCGCATATTTAGATTAAACTCAATACCGGCAATGATTGAATTAATTCGATCTTCACCTGAGCTAAGCTGTACTTTCTGGCTGTCCAGACTGATACCAGCATGACGAATCCACTTTACATAGCGCAAATCTTCCGGTTGTTCATAAACATAGTTTAAGCCGTAACTGTCGATACCATCCGGTGCGGTTGTAAAACTGCTACCATTTCGGCGGGTACCCACCCAACCACCAAAGCTTTGTAATTTTTTGTCAAAAATATCAAAACTGACTACTTTACCGTAGACACCATCATAATCCTGCTCATTGGATGACGCATTGGCAACATGCGTATAGTCTAACAGGTCATCATCACGCAAAGTCGGGAACTCGATAATGGTATTGCGTAATCGGGTTCGACCTACTGTAACAGCGAAATCCCTGTTCCAGTAAAAAGCATTGAGTTGCTGGAATTTAACGCCATCACCGTTTTCTTTCATGCCTATAACTGCACCGGCAACACCACCATCATAAACACGTTTATCAAAACGGGCTAAAAAGGCCGAGTCTTCCAGATTAATTTCATCTTTTTTTGTTGTATTTGTGTCCCAGTCATAATTGTCCAGGGTTGTCATTACTCGACCACCTAAGGTAATTCTTGGCATTACTTCACGGTCGACTTCCAGCGCCATAACTTCAGTAACCAGTGTCGATGACAGGATTCCTGAAACCATAGCGGCTATTACTAAATTTTTACGTTTCATTTGTTTCTCCAAATTCTTTTTATGCTATTGAACCCTGATTTACTGATCGGTTGATACAGATGGAATATAGGTTGGTTCAAAGTCTTCATAAGCCAGTACTGTTAACATACCGCCAGGGTATATCCCGTTGTTACGTGCGTTAACAGTTTTATGGTCATGCCATGTCCAGAAACCCGGGTTATCGCCGTACACCATGACATCGTAGGTAGAACCTGGTTCAACATGTATGGTGTTTATCTGGCGTGGTTCAGGGAGATCGTTACCGTCCATTGCTACCCACCAGAAGTCATGCCCATGAAGGTGCATATGATGACTGGTACCACTGGCATTGATTAAACGGACACGAATCCACTCGCCCTGCTTGATACCAATACGCTTGGTCGCTGGGTAAGACTTGCCGTTTATCATAAAGAAGTTGGGTTCAACTTTTACACCAGAAGATCGGCTTTGCAGATAAGGTGCGACATATTCACCACTTTCTACTGCTGCTTTAAATTCCTTATAGTCTTTAAAGAAACCATGGGTTTTATAGTCGAGCAAACCTTTGGACATAAGCAGGTTTACTTCCTTCATACCTTCGAGCAGGCCGTTCATTTCTTCACGGATAAAGTCTGTGTCCATCGCTTCTAACATTAATGTGTAGTCGCGGGTATATGGAAAACGTTTTTTAAGCGGTTCATTTTTACGATGAACAATAAAGGCACCGTGCATTGCCGAAGCCGCATGCAGAGGCGTACTCCAGTGGCAATGATACCAGCGTGTACCACTCGGCTTGGCCTGGAAACGATAAACAAAAGTATCACCGGGATGAACAGGATCCTGTGTCACCATAGGCACACCGTCCATTGTGTATGGCAGTGTAATACCATGCCAGTGAATGGTATGCATTTCTTCGGTTTTGTTTGTAAAGTTAACCTGAACCCAGTCACCTTCGGTTACATGGAACTCCGGCCCTGGCACCTGACCATTAAAGGCAAACACATGGGTAACAATGCCCGGCAGGATTTCATGCTTAACAATGCGCACTTCGATATCAAAGACTTTATATTTAACATCGTTAGGTGACGGCGAACCGGGTGGCTCAATAATATTGCCCGGTTTCATTTTATGGTTTTCCATAAACATCATGGAACCATAATCACTACCCGACATGTTATGTCCACCCATATTCATGGAATGGTCCATCTCTTTCGCTTTAGCAGCCAAAGGCGCAGCAACAGCCGCAGCCGCAGTACCGGTTGCAGCCATTGCGCCGCGTAAAAAGTTGCGTCGCTTAGCATCGTCAACCGTTGGTTTTGCTTCAACATCATTCGTTAAAGGCTTGTCTTTATTTGAGCTCATCAAATATCTCCATAAAATCAATTAAGAGTTTTTTATTAATTTAAAACAGGCACTATTCATATAAACATGAATAGTAAAAAGAAATTTTATGCAAACAGTGTGGGTGGAGGAGTATCCAGGTTTGCTATATAGGTAACAACAGAAGACAGCACATAAGGCTGACGGGTTGTCAGTTTTGTGGGGGGGAGTGTTACAACAGAACTTATCACCATTAGCTGACAATGGCCGCAGTCCTGACAGGCAACTTTGCAGGACATATCGTCCTGACAATCCTGGTTTTTAATTACAGATTGTTGCTGTGCATTATCCGTTTGCTTATCCATTGTCATGTTTTTGGAGGTTTTACCCGAATGTTCACAGCCAGGCATCATGCAATGGTTATCTGAAAGATTGTCAACAGCCGCAACCACTGTCTGCAATGGCACCATAAGGATGGCCAGCATCAGGGTAAAGCAGATCCGCTGTTTTAATAATTTCGTCATATGTTCTCTAGATTAAACAAACTTTTATTCTTTGCCAATATGTAATGT
>JALTLP010000312.1 GCA_027001895.1 Chromatiales bacterium
CTCAAACCTGAACAGAGTTTACTTATGAAAAAGATATCAGCATTTTATTACCTAATATTTTTCTTTTTATTTAGTACTTACTCTGTCATAAGTAGTGCTAACGAACTGGAAATCGTAAACCTGAATTTTCGTCCGGCCAGCCAGATTATCCCGCTTGTAAAACCCCTGCTAGATAAAAACGGAACCATTAGTGGTGAAAAATATGTTCTATTTATCAAAACATCTAGAAATAACTTTAACCAGATTATGGAAGCAGTGAAAATTCTTGATGCAGAACTTCGGCAACTGCGTATCAGTATTATGCAGGAATCTGCGACTACCATGAAACAATTTGGCTTTAATGCCAGCCATAAAAATAAAACAACCAGAGCAAAAATATTATCGACAAACCGTGTTAACAAAAATGCTCGTCAACAAACTATCCAGGTAACCGAGGGTCAGTGGGCAACATTACAAACAGGCATCTCTGTGCCTTCAATCAGCAGGACAAAAAATTCTGACGGAACCGTTACCGAGTCAGTAAAATACCAGTCCATTATCACCCGGATTAAAATCAGGCCGGTTATTAATGCTGACAAAGTTGTGATTAAAATAAAGTCTTCAACCGGACTTAAAAGCACAACAAATACAGGTGCAGGGCAGGCACACGCCTCACATGGACTTAACACCCAGGTTACGGGCTATATCGGGGAATGGATTGCCCTGGGCGGTATTCGCTCTGCAGATAATAACAGTGGTTCTGGTTTTATTTTTTCAACACATCGCAACTCAGAATCCATGCGTCAGATCTTTATTAAAGTAAATATAACAACCTATCAGGACTAATCACCACGTGAACAAACCCGGCATTCATTACACGATTAAAGCAAGCCATCCAGAAGCTCATATTTACACCATAACCTGCAAGGTTGATAAACCAAATACCCGTGGCCAGAAGTTCCAGTTACCTGCATGGATACCCGGCAGTTATATGATACGTGACTTTGCTAAAAACATTATCCGCTTTGAGGCTAGCGATAATAACAATAAAAAATTACAGGTCAAAAAACTCAACAAAGCACTCTGGCAGGTTGAACCCGTCAAAGCTGGTATAATCATCGAGTACGATGTCTATGCATGGGACTTGTCCGTGCGTACAGCACACCTTGATACGACGCATGGATTTTTTAACGGAACCAGCGTGTTTGTTGCTGTCGTTGGTCAGGAAGATTCAGCTTGTACAGTTGATATTCAACGACCGGATGGTGACAGCTATAAAAACTGGCGAGTCGCCACTAGCCTGCCAACACTTGAAAAAGATCTTTATTCATTCGGGATATATCAGGCTGAGAATTATGATGATTTAATCGATCATCCGGTTGAAACAGGCACGTTTAATCTCGGCAGTTTTGATGTTAACGGTATACAACACGATATCGTTCTAACCGGTCAACATCGCGCAGATATGCACAAACTGTGTGACGATCTTCAAATAATATGCCAGACACATGCCGATTTCTTTGGTGAGCTACCAGGCGATATAAAACGCTATGTATTTTTAACCATGGTCGTTGGCGATGGCTATGGCGGACTTGAGCATCGCTCATCAACCAGCCTTTTATGTAGCCGTAATGATTTACCTTTAAGAGATCAACCACAAACAGCCGAATATCGTAATTTTCTCGGGCTTTGCAGCCATGAATATTTTCATACCTGGAATGTAAAACGTATTAAACCTGCCGCCTACCTGCCCTACGATCTTTCTCAGGAAGTTTACACAGAACAGCTCTGGGCATTTGAAGGCATTACTTCCTACTACGATGAATTATCTCTGCTAAGAAATAAACTTATATCAGAAGAACACTATCTGGAAATGCTGGGCAAAACCATTACCCGTGTATTACGTGGTAACGGCCGGTTTAAACAATCCGTTGCTGAATCCAGTTTTGATACCTGGACCCGCTTTTATAAGCAGGATGAAAGTGCACCGAATAACATTGTTAGCTATTATGCAAAAGGCTCACTTATTGCGCTAGTCCTGGACTTTGAAATTCGTAAAGCAACTGCGAATAAAAAATCACTGGACAATGTAATGCATATCCTCTGGCAGGAATATGGCAAAGTTAAAGCTGGTGTACCAGAGATGGCTATTGAAAATATTGCGTCGGATATTGCTGGTACAGATCTAAACGATTTCTTTAATCAATATCTTTATTCGACGACAGACATTCCCTTACAGGAGTATTTTAATCAGGTAGGAATTTCGCTTAACAGCTATATAAGTGAAAGTATTGATAATAACGGCGGCAACGCAAACAAACAGGAAAGCAGTATACCGCTCACAACATTAGGGGCACGCGTTGTCGCTGATTCTCTCGGCGCAAAGTTAACTCATGTTTATGATAACGGTAATGCACAAAACGCAGGATTGTCGGCAGGTGATATCGTAATTGCTATTGATAACTTAAAAGCAAACAAATCCAACCTTGAAAAAACAATACAGTTATACCCTGTGGGTAGCAAACTATTACTGCATGTGTTTCGGCGTGATGAATTAATGACTTTTAGCTTAACACTTAAAGCATCCAAAGATAATACCTGGTATCTTTCTTTTATAGAAGATGTTGACGATACTATTCTACAAAACCGTAATAAATGGTTAAATCCAGTATAACTGAAGTCTGTTTATATAAATCGTCAACAAAGAATCTTGTTCAGCTTACCTCTTACCTCAAGTTCGGCAAGCTCATCAAAACCACCAATATGCTTACCGCCAATAAATATTTGCGGCACTGTATTACGTTTTGATTTTTTAATCATTTCCTTTATTTTAGGCTTGTTGCCTTCAATATTTATTTTTTCAATCTGTGCGCCCTTCTTATTCAAAAGCTTTTCAGCTTTGTGGCAAAACTGACAAGTAGACGTACAGTACATTACAACTTTTTTCATGTATAAACCTTTTAATCTTCAATAACGCTGACACTGGTAATTTCCAGCGCATCTACATGATCGTTTAGCCAGCGGTGAATCAGATTTTTAGTCATTCTTTCAGACGTTGTTGGATCATCATACTTTTTAATCGACGTTAATGTCAGGCTTACATGCGCATGATCCGGTGTATAGTGCGCCGCTAGATCGTGTCTGGCATTTTTTCGGAATGGCCGGACAGCAGGCATTTTAAGTGCATGCAATTGAATGTTATCAAATTTAACCTGAGAAAAAGCAGGACGCAGGCGTCTTGTTATTTCTTCACGTATTAAATTACTAACCAGCCAGGCAATATTTTCGACTGCATTTGATAAGTCCTCGTCGATAGCACCCTGTTGTTTTAGAAAATCGACTGCTGGGTAATAACCCAGTTTATTTTTCTCTTCATACTCTATTGCTTTTTCAGCGAGCTCTTCGCCAACAACAAAGGGGGAAGCAGGCAAATGCTTCTCAAGATCATGCTGAGAAACCTTTAAATCCAGTGTCGCTGCAACACGGCTAAATTTCACTTTAAGTTCCAGGTTATTTTTATCATCATTTATTTACAAACAATTCCACATATTCCGTTACTGGATCGAAAACAGGTTGTAATTTTTTACGCATTACCGTACCCATCGAGTCTGTTCTGGCAAATATCGGATTGACCAGGTGAACGTCAAGTTGAGCCAATACGAACATTGCTTCGATAAAGTTTTCAGCACCGGATATCTTTTGTAATACCTCCTGTATATCTTTAGTATAGCCACAATCGGTATTTGTTAAACATTTCTTTGCCTTTTCTGGCAAGCAAGCAAAGTCATTGGCTGGAATAAAATCTGCAGGTTTTACAAATTCAAAATAATCAGCTATTGCCTGCATCAACTGAATGACTACTTCCTGATTGCCAGGTTTCCTGAGTACCGTTAACGATGTTTTCAGAAAGGCCTGACCTTTTCCAGACAAGCAACGTAACAACTGTTTTGCTACCGGGTTATCCTGCAGGCCTGATAAAACATTAGAGTACTCATTAAATTTTACATGATCTTTTACCTGTACCGGTAAGGCGTCAGGAATTGCGCGCAAAAATCCGGTGAGTAACGCATTTTTTCTTTGACCTTTCTTCCATAAACTTTCTTTTACTTTTTCAGTAACAAGCCCAGGTTGTAAAACAAGCCTGACGGAATCAACCATAGCTTTAGGTTCTTCTTCAAAGGGTAAAAACTCAACCAGAAATTCTGCGAGCACCGGGCCCATCTTGCCTTCAGCTACCTGTTTCTTTTCCAGCATACGTCTGGCATTTTCCGAAGTCTGCATAACCCACCAGGCGCGTCTTGCCAGTTCGTCAGTCAACGTTTCAGCATGCACAACAGCAATAACCGCCTCGGTTTCACCTAGTTGCAATAATCGCTCAAGACTATCATGTTTAGCCTGCCCCATTCTTGTCCAGCGCCGTAAATATATTGGGTAGCCACCCGGCGAACCTAACACATGGGTGGAAATAAATTCTTTTACTATTTTTGTGTATTGTTCATCGCGGCAGTTCGGATTAAGCTGCACTTTTGCTTCACCTTTTTCCGATAAACCGTAAACAATCATTTTTGATTCATCAATACGAATCGCCTGTAATTGCTGGGTAAGCAATACATTCATTCTTAAACTGTCTTCTGCTGATAATTCCATACTAACTTTACTATGTTATATATTCTTTTAAACCACAATGGACACAACGGTCACGACGAAATTTAAAATATTTAAAATTTTTAAGAATATTTTTTAATTTTATTCGTTGTGCACATCGTGCTCGTAGTGGTTAAATGCTTTAATTCAATTGAATTCTATTTCCAAACGGCACTTTCTTTTTACCTTTTATTAACCAAATCACCGGAAAGCTGGGTTCACACTCAGGGAAATCCCCTTCTGCATCGGTAAAGTATACCAATAAGTCGGGCGGCATATCGCGTTGCTCTGCCCATTCAAACACCGGTTTAAAACTGGTGCCACCGCCACCGGCGATTTTTTCCGGTATTTTAAATTCATCCCATGCTTCAAAAGTCCAGGGACCATTTTCATTTAAGCTGGAGTCGCAGGTATGCAGTGTTATTTGAGCTCGCATTAAGCTTTTAATTGCATCTATCTCAGAAACAAATTCCGTAAGCTCTGTATCCGATATTGAGCCACTGGTATCCAGTGCAACAATAATATTTATTTGTGCACTTCTTAAGCTAGGGAAAATAGCCGGATCACCCCGCCGTGAGCTGGGTCGGGTATAACTGTAATCATCCCGTGCAATCGATGTCATATATTGCGCTAACAAATGACGCCACGGTAACTCAGGCTGTAGCAGAAAGTCCAACATACGTGCCATATCATCGCCCAGCTTGCCAGCCTGCATCGCAGATTGTGCTGCACCTGCCATGCGTTGCTTCCATTGTACGCTTAAGTTTTCGCGCTCGTCATGGTTTAGTGGTTTAGGTTGTGCCGCACCTCGATCACTTTCCTGTTTTGTTTTAAGGTTGTCCTGGTGTTGATTGGCTTCTTCATGTTGCTTGGGTGTCGCTTTATCAGCCTGCTTTCCAGTCGAATCACCCTCGCCCGGTTTGTTGGATTTTTGTGATTCGGATTGTTCTGAACTTTGCAGCTCACCTTCACCTTTGTCATCCGGCTTATTATTAAACGGATCTTTTGGCGGTTGTTCGCCCTGCTTGTTTTGATCCTGCTTTTGCCTGGGTTTATCTTTTGGAATTTCTTTTAATTCATCGTTCTCATTACCCTGCGCATCACCACTGGAATCTTCCGATTCGTCATACACATGCTGATCCTGGGTTTCCTTGTTTTCGTTTTCATCCAGCAAGGGATAAATTTCTTCCGCCGTCATTCCTTCGTACTCACGCAAATACAATGATTCAGGTGGCGGTTTTAAACCATCTTTTATTAACATCGGGTTAATAGCAAAGTCACAGGCTAAATCCCAACGGTGTTTTATACGGTGTTCACGCCGCGCAAAATGCGACAAGGCACAATGCAGGGCTTCGTGTGCAAGAATAAACTGGGTTTGTTCGTTACTTAAGGACTTTATATATTGTTCGTTGTAGTAAAAACTTTTAGCATCGGTTGCGGTACGCTTGCACCAGTTTGGATCAGCTTTAATCATGGGTAAACGTAAAACCAACGCACCCAGAAATGGTTTATCAATAATAAGTTTGGTTCGTGCAGCGCTGAGTTTTAATTCAACTTCGCTCGGGGTGTCTGTATTAATGGCATTCATGCTATTAAACGGCAGCAAATGTTTTGTTTATGTGTATAACATGATATCGGCAACTTTATTCGACCATTGCGCAAACTGCGGTACCGAAAAAATATCCTGGCCGATGGCACGATGCATATCTGAAACCAACATAACGCCCATTTCCTTTTGTGAAAATACACTGGCATAGTCCAGAATATTTCCATATATAGTTTGTGCATCGTTACCGCCCCTGGCACGTATTGCTCGCCCCACTAAAGAAGATGCAACGGCATATTGTAAGTCAACTTCGGTGGGTGCTTTTACATCTTCACCACGAATAATGGCATCAATATCGGGGAGTTGATCCAGATTTGTTATAAAGGCATTGAGTTCTATACCGGCAGCCGGGCCAACACAGGCCTGAAAGCCACCTAAACGTAGTTCCGGGTTGTTTTCAAACTTTTGTAATGCACGGTGAGCAAATTCCCATGACCGTGGCGAAGGAAAAGCAACCGGATTATGTGCCGGGTCAAAGTCAAATAGTAACTCTGGGCGAAAACGAACAAAGGCAATAATGCGATCATCCACACCGTTTTGATATGCCCAGGCAACCCAGTCGTCGAGATTTATTTCAAAATCAAAATGTGAAAAGCGATTGGCTAATGGTGCAGGCATAGTATAGGTAACACCACGATCACCCTGGCGGTTACCGGCAGCAAAGATTGCCCAGCCTTCCGGAACTTCATATTGACCAAGTTTGCGATCAAGAATTAACTGGTAAGCCGCGGCTGATACACTGGGCGGTGCCGAGGTAATTTCATCCAGAAATAAAATGCCTTCCGAACCATGGCGTTTAGTATCCGGCAACATTGCGGGAATTGCCCATTCAACCATTTCACCATTGCGAAAAGGAATACCTCGCAAATCACTCGGTTCCATTTGTGATAAACGAATATCAATTAAAGATACATCGTGCCTGGCAGCAACCTGTGCAATAATTTGTGACTTACCGACGCCCGGCGGCCCCCAGATCATCACCGGGGTATGGTGACCTTGTTTAGTACTTAAAAACTCTTTATCAAGCACCGTGTTTAAATGAGCTGGGCGCATTTATTTTTCTCCAGGATATAACTTTCTTTATTGTCATTGCGAGCGTGAGCGAAGCAATCTTTATTTTAATGATTGTAAAAAACAGATTGCTTCGCTCACGCTCGCAATGACGATATCTATTTATAGTTAAGTTTTTAATATCAGTATTTATTCTTACTTCAACTCAGTTAACGAGCGCTTTGAGTGCAAGGCAAAAGACAATGAAAAAAGCGGAATTTACAGGAAAGTAAATGAGCATTTTTAAATTGGCTTTTAACACAGCAATCGAGGCTTTCGTTAACTGAGATCCATGTCTGTGAAACCCGCCATATCATACCATTTTTTAGCTTCCACCAAATCCTTCTCAACACCATTACCTTCATGGTACATCATCGCCAGTGTTGTCTGCGAACCAACTAGTCCTTGCTCAGCAGCTTTCTTAAACCACTTAATCGCTTCGTTAATATCTTTTTCAACACATTCACCTTCCATGTACATAAAACCAAGTCCGTGTTCTGCAATGGCATAACCATTTTCAGCCGCGGCTTTCATCCATTTAACTGCAGCTTCATCGTTCTGTGCACAACCCAAACCATTCTGGTACATAATCGCCACTCGGTGTTGCGCTTCGGCGTTACCGTCTTCGGCAAAGGGCATCAGTAAACCCATCGCGGTAGAAAAGTGTTTGGCTTCAAATGCTGACATTGCACTGGCAAAGTCAACAAGTTCGTTATCTGTAGGCATATTTTGTCTCTCAAATCTGAATTCCCAAATCAATTAAGGGAAATTCGTTTAACTACTTTATTAAAAACGATAGTATATCGTGAAATGCTAATTTATTGCAGGGATATGCGAATGTTTTGCTCAAAAACAGGTATCTTTAAAGACGTACATTTTGTAGAGAAATTATTCAAAGGAGCGAAAGATTTAAGATGAGAATCATAGGGCTATTACTATTTTTAATCTTTTCAATCTGAACACATGCATCTGAAATAAGTAAATCTGTAGAATGCGATTTCGAGTTTTTTACGCCCAAAACTTGCCAATACCACAATTTAGAAGTAACAATTAAAGTGAAGAAAATTGGAGAAGACGAAGTTGCTGTTACTGGTATCACTGTCAATATAGACGGTAAAAAACAAAACTTAGCAATGATTGATGATTATACTTTTCTTCAGGGCGATACCGGATATATTTTATTTGACGATATCAATTTTGATGGTCAAACAGATATTGCCGTCACAACAAGCTTTGGCACGCCCAACTTATATTTAAATTACTGGGTCTTTGAGCCCCGTCAAAATCAATTCAAGTTTGTAGGCAATTACAGCAGGCTAAAGCTCAATCATAAAGACAAAATCCTCTCTAATACCGAAAAAGTAAGTGCCGCAAAATACATAAATAATCAATATTTCTGGAAAAATGGTGTTTTAACTAAAAAGTAGTCACTTTCATCACAATTCACTCCATTAGCATCTAATTATATCCCTCCATAGGGATATTCAGACTTCTAATACCGATAGGTATACTTTCTAACACTCAACAATACCCTTGAGTTTATAAGGTTATTTTTATGAATCCAGAATCAGTAGCAGCAATGAAATCCTGTATCGGTAAGGTTGCCACCGGCCCCGAGTACAGTAAGGACCTCAGTTACGAGGAAGCCTATGCTGCGATGAATTACATCCTCGATAAAGACGCTGACCCGGTGCAAGCCGCTGTGTTTCTTATTTCTTTGCGTATGAAACGTGAAACCATGGATGAAAACAAGGGTATTTTACAGGCCATTATTGACCGTTCTAACATCGCAACAGCCAACGTGGATGAGCTGGTGGATATAGCCGACCCTTACAACGGGCATAACCGAAGTTTACCCATTTGTGCGTTTATCCCCCCTGTTCTGGCAGCATGTGGCTTACCGGCAGTATCTCACGGCCTGGAAACCATTAACCCTAAATATGGGATTACTTCGCATAAAGTGCTGGCAGCCGCAGGTTTAAACGTGGGTTTAAACTCTAAACAAGCCGCTACAAACATCGAAAACCCGGATATTGGCTGGGCCTATATCGACCAACAGGCTTACGCACCGGATTTACATAATTTAATAGGTTTACGCGAGCGCATTATTAAGCGTCAGGTGATTACCACGGTCGAAGTGCTGGTTGGCCCGGTACGAGCGAAGAAACATACCCATTTGCTAACCGGTTATGTACACAAAGCTTATCCGCCAGTTTATGCAGAATTAGCTCGTTTTGCTGGTTTTGACTCGGCAATGATTGCCCGTGGTGTTGAAGGAGGCGTTATTCCATCATTACAGCAGCCTCACAAAGTATTTAGCTACAAGGATAAAGGTGAAGAAACAGCACAAACGTTTGACCCGACCAGCATTGGTATCGACCAGGCTGTTCGCGCCGTACCCATTCCCGAGAATTTACCTGCCGGGGATGAAACAAAGTGTAAAGAATTTGATGTTGATGCTGCCGCAGCAGCAACAGCAGAAGCAGGCATAGCCGCACTGAAAGGAAAGAAAGGCATATCCTATGACAGTCTGGTATACTCCTGCGCCATTGTTTTGGCTCACACCGGTAGAGCCGAAAACCTTGCTGCCGCGGCAGATAAGGTTCGAACCGTATTAGATTCTGGCAAAGCGCATGCGCGATTAACCGGAAGCTAGTAAGACTATAGTTTAACTTTTAATGATAATCAGCTGATTTTACAGGAGAAATTCATGAATCAAGAGTATTATGATGCCGTTACTAAAATGGAAGAAATGGGTGTCGACCCAGAGTATATTCAAGGATGGCAAGGTGGATACGTATTAAATCCAGAACGTGAAGAGCAACGTATTACAGAAGCTTATAGCGCTGGCTATGAAGATGGTAAAGCAAAAACCCAGGATAACTTTGGTAACTGGACAAAGTAAACCCTGTTTTTCTTTAGCGCTACAAAAAACGGATAGAAGGGCCCTTCTATCCGTTTTTTTATGTATATCTTTTCGCTAACCTTCGAGGTTTGCATCTTCGTCGGTATAAATATGCACCTGGTTTCGGCCATTTTCCTTGCAATAATACAAGGCCTTATCAGAACAACCCAGCCACGATATATAGTCAGTAATTTTGTTGTTGTATTCGGCGATACCAATACTCACCGTGTATTTAATTTCCAGGTTTTCAAATTTAACCGTTAAGGATTCAATGCGTTCACGTAAACGCTCGGCAATGATCATTGCGCCTTCGGCATCAGTATCGATTAAAATAACCCCAAACTCTTCACCACCATAACGCCCTGCAATATCAGTACAGCGAATGGTATCAAGCAAACACTTTGCCGTTAAACGAATCACTTCGTCACCGGCCTGATGGCCATAGGTGTCGTTTACATTTTTAAAATGGTCGATATCAAACATAATTAAAGATACCGGCTCTTTAGTGCGTTCGGCTCGATGGAATTCGTTTACCAGACATTCTTCCCAGTACGCACGATTGTTTAATTTGGTTAGACCATCGGTACGACTTAATTTTTTAAGCTCCGCATTGGCTTCTTCAATCTGCATTTTACCGACTGCGACATC
>JALTLP010000313.1 GCA_027001895.1 Chromatiales bacterium
AAAATATGACCTCAGTAACCAAAAAACAACAGCTATTTACCGGCAAGGCGAAAACAGTGTATGCCACGGATCAGGCCGATAAACTTATTCTACATTTTAGAAACGATACATCGGCATTTGATGGCGAAAAAATTGAACAACTGGATCGTAAAGGCATGGTCAACAATTACT
Source organism: Chromatiales bacterium (assembly GCA_027001895.1). Lineage (GTDB taxonomy): Bacteria > Pseudomonadota > Gammaproteobacteria > UBA6429 > Thiohalophilaceae > SZUA-37. Next base: position 172 of record JALTLP010000313.1, read on the forward strand.
TTAATGCTTTTATTATGCAAAAACTCGAAGATGCAGGTATTGCGACCCATTATGAAGAACTTATATCGGATGAAGAGTCGGTGGTTAAGAACCTTGAAATGCTGCCGATTGAATGCGTGGTGCGGAATATAGCTACTGGTAGCCTGGTTAAGCGTTTGGGGGTGGAAGACGGGATTGATTTAGTCCCTCCCACTTTCGAGTTTTTCCTGAAAAACGACGAATTACACGACCCAATGATTAATGATTCGCATATTATTGCCTTTAACTGGGCAACTCAGGACGAAATAGAGCAAATGAAGGAGCTTACTTATAAAGTAAACGACGTGCTTAAGAAATTATTTGCCGATGCGGGTATGTTACTGGTGGACTACAAGCTGGAATACGGCCGTTATAACGGTAAGCTTATTCTTGGCGACGAGTTCAGCCCGGACGGTTGCCGTTTATGGGACATTGAAACCCGTGAAAAGCTCGACAAAGATCGCTTCCGTCAGGGTCTCGGCGGGGTTGTCGAAGCCTACGAAGAGGTCGCTCACCGCCTGGGGGTTTCTTTGCCTGAGTAGTTGAGTATTTTTTAATAAAAACAACGCTTGAAGACTGAAAAAAGGCCCAATTTTAAAAAATTGGGCCTTTTTTGTTAAAGAATATTCGTTTTTTGTCGCTAATATCTGTAACGAATTTAATTCTGACAAGTGTTGGTATTTTTAATGAAAGATTTCTTATCCGGAACACTCTCAAACGTCTTTGCGCGCTTTAAAATCAGCCATAAATTATGGGCGGCAACAGCTTTTATGCTTGTTATTTTAGGGGTTGTATCCGGTACCGCGGTTTTTAACTTCTCTAATATAAAAGGCAAAGTCAGCGAAATGGTTGATGTCAGTCAGCCGCTTATGCTCAAAGTTATCGAGCTGGAATCCAGGATTGATGCGGCCAGTGTCGCGCTCGGCTTTTACCTGTTAAGTAGCGAACAACGTGATCAACAAGCGTATGAAAACGCGCTTATATCCGTAAATAAAATTCTAAAAGAATTAAAGGCCATGCCACAGGTAACCGGTAACCCGCAAGTAAAAGAAAGGGTTTCCAGAATAGCATTGCGTGTCGACAAATTTGCGGCATATAAAGACAAAATGATTCCATTAGGTAAGAGTTTTGCACTTAACCAGCCGGCATTAACTTTTGCGGCAGAAAAAATGAACCCGTATGCGCGCACAATTCTTAACAACCTGACCCAAATGTTGAATTCTGAAGAAGAAGAAGAGCTTACCGAAGAACGCCGCACCGTGATGTTTGAAGTTGCCAGGCTACGTCAGACCTGGATGAACCTGATTATATCCAATCGCGGCTTTATGGCCATGCGCGGTAAAAATGAAAAGGCCAACCTGGATTTATACGCCGTAGGTTTTAAGGAAGAATTTGACAAGTTTGTTAAAGATTTTGGTTCAATGTTGAATTTTGATGAAGAAACCGCCGTTGAAGAATTGCAGGAAACAATACCACTGTATCTTGAAGCAATGCAGGAATTGATTAAAATTCACGGTGGTGAAAAATGGCGAACCGATTCTTACTTAATGCGCACAGAAATAGGTCCATTGGTTGCCGAAATCAGGAAAGATATCGAAGTTCTGGTTACTACACAGCGTAAGGCGGTTGAATCCGGTAGTCAGGATATTTTATCCAGTGTTGTTGCAGCAAGCGGTATTGTTCTTACACTGCTTGTTATTGGTGTTGTACTGGGTTTTGTTGGTGCATGGATTGTCAGTCGCATGATAGTTAACCCGATTAATGAAACCGTAGAGGCGATGCATGAAATTGCGGCCGGAGAAGGGGATTTAACTAAACGCTTGCAGGTTAAGGGCAATGACGAAATAGCCGACTTATCCAGAGGCTTTAATGAAATTATTGATCTGGTTCATAATACCATTCGTAATATTACTGATGCATCGGGGCAACTTGCCGCTGCCGCAGAACAATTATCTGCAACCTCATATTCAGCCAATGAAAACGTTGTCAAGGAAAAACACCAGCTTGATCAGGTGGCTACCGCGATGACTGAAATGGCAAGTACCGCTCAGGAAGTAGCACATAATGCCGATTCAGCCGCAACTGGTACACAACAGGCGGATCAACAGGCAGCCGAAGGCCGTGCAATTGTCTCGGATACCATGAGCGCAATTAATAACCTTGCTTCAGAAGTTGAAAGTGCCTCTTCGACGATAAAGCAGCTTGAAGCAGACACCGAACAAATCGGTACAGTCGTTGAAGTGATTCAGGGCATTGCCGAACAAACCAACCTGTTGGCATTGAATGCGGCAATCGAAGCAGCGCGTGCTGGTGAGCAAGGCCGGGGCTTTGCTGTTGTGGCCGATGAAGTTCGCTCTCTGGCAACCCGTACGCAACAGTCTACCCAAGAAATTCAGGATATGATTGAACGCCTGCAAAAAGGTGCGCAAAACGCGGTTTCAGCAATGGACAGTGGCCGGGAACAGGCAACGGCTACGGTTGATAAAGCGGCTCAGGCCGATGTTTCGCTGAACCAGATTTCATCTTCTATTACCGAAGTCTCGTCAATGAATATGCAAATAGCCGAGGCGGTACGTCAACAAGGCATGGTCACTGAAGAAGTGAATACTAATATCGTCACGCTGTCAGATGT
>JALTLP010000314.1 GCA_027001895.1 Chromatiales bacterium
TAAAAAGGCTGATAAAAAAATATCCAAACAATGGGATAAACAGGTAGCAAATATTATATATAAAATCCAGGAATACAAGCATACTCATGGTTTAGGTATTTACCGCAAAGCCCGACTTCATCAGACTTTTATGAACCGCCTTGAGGTTCATGGGTTTTCTAAAAAGCTCATTAAAGAATTAAATGAGCATTTACTGCTTAAGACACCTTAGCTATATAACTTTGATTACTTTGTTATTATTCCCGCCTTCACGGGAATAATGGTTTTCTATAATTTCCCGTATTAAATCAATTAACCCATTTTCTGGCATTGTAAAACAACCGCATCCAGGGGCTTTCGTCGCTGTTGCTTTTTGTTTTGGGGTAGTATGAAAACTGTGCTTTTCTAAAGATACGCTCCGGGTGTGGCATCATGATGGTAAAGCGGCCGTCTTCATTACATAGGCCTGTAATACCCTGTGGTGAACCATTCGGGTTAAACGGGTAGGTTTCGGTGGTGTTGCCGGCATTGTCGGTATAACGCAGTACGGTGTATGGGTTTGCAGTAGTGATTGCATCGCTCGATGCAAACTGTGCCTGACCTTCGCCGTGCGCGACAACTATCGGTAAGCTGGAACCTTGCATGTCGTTAAACAAAATTGAAGCGGTCTTTTCAACTTTTACCATTGAAAGACGTGCTTCAAATTGTTCTGACATATTGCGTACAAAGTGCGGCCAGTGACTTGCACCGGGGATTAAGTCTTTTAAGTGCGATAACATCTGGCAACCGTTACACACGCCCAAACCAAAGGTATCGTCCCGCTTAAAGAATTTTTCGAAACTGTCACGTGCCTGTGTGTTATATAAAATGGACCTGGCCCAGCCGCCACCTGCACCGAGTACGTCACCGTAAGAAAAACCGCCACAGGCTACCAGGCCTTTGAATTCATCCAGAGATACATTGCCGTTAATAATATCGGTCATGTGTACGTCGACACTGGCAAAACCGGCTTTATCAAATGCGGCTGCCATTTCTACCTGACCATTCACGCCCTGCTCCCGTAGGATGGCCATTTTTGGTTTTACGCCTTTATTTATATAAGGTGTCGCTACATTCTCATCGACATCAAAGCTTAAGTTAACCTGCAAACCCGGATCGTCTTTATTTAACAGACTATCAAATTCCTGTTGGGCGCATTGCGGATTATCACGCAATGCCTGCACGTGGTAACTTGTTTCACTCCAGGCGCGTTGCAAGTCAATACGCTTTTCGTTTAACAAAACACTGTTTGCATATTTAATGCTTAGCTTATCTGTAGCATTGAGTTCGCCAAGTTCATGCACGATGGCATTGGCTTTAGCCAGTTCTGCCATTACCTTATCGACATCGGCGGCTTTTACCTGCACAACCGCACCGAGTTCTTCGTTAAACAGGCTATTTATTGTATCTGTACCCAGTGCAGTAATATCAATGTCCATACCAGTGTGTGCAGCAAAGGCCATTTCTGTCAGTGTTGTAAACAGGCCACCATCGGAACGGTCATGGTAGGCCAGCAAACAGCCTTCGGCATTAAGTTTCTGGATGGCATTAAAGGCTGCTTTAAAGTCTGTCGGTTCATCAAGGTCTGGAGCAGCATTGCCAAGCTGGTTATAAACCTGTGCGATAGCCGAGCCACCCATACGCTGTTGGCCTTGCGCTAAATCGATAAACAATATTTTTGTATCGGCAATATCGGTTTGCAGTTGCGGTGTTAAGGTATGACGTATATCAGCAACCGGCGCGAACGCAGTAATAATTAAGGACAACGGTGCGGTAACAGATTTATTTTTGCCATTATCATCCCAGACCGATTTCATCGACATCGAATCTTTACCCACCGGGATACAAACATCCAGTGCCGGGCAAAGCTCCATACCCACCGCCTGAACCGCTTCATATAAACCGGCATCTTCACCCGGATGCCCGGCCGGTGCCATCCAGTTGGCAGACAACACCACCCGCTTTAACGCTGTAATATGGCTGGCCGCCAGATTTGTTAATGCTTCACCAATGGCCATACGTGCCGAAGCGGCATGGTTGATTAAAGCCAGTGGTGCACGTTCGCCCATGGCCATGGCTTCGCCGGTAAAGGTATCGAAGCTGGTTGCTGTTACCGCCACATCGGCAACCGGCACCTGCCAGGGGCCCACCATCTGGTCACGATGAATTAAACCTGTGACGCTGCGGTCACCAATGGTAATTAAAAAGTTTTTGCTTGCCACCGTGGGTAAACGTAAGCAACGGTAAGCCGCTTCTTTTAAATCGATATTGCTGTTATCGAAGCTGTTTTGTTTAACCCTGGTACTTTTAACATCGCGTAACATTTTGGGTGGCTTGCCCAGCAAAACATCCAGCGGCATATCGATGGGGTTATTATTAAAATGTGCATCGTGTAATTTTAATTGCTGTGCTTCGGTTGCTTCACCCACAATCGCATAAGGACAACGCTCACGTTTACAAACTTTTTCAAATTCGTCCAGCGAGTTTTCGTCTACCGCCAGTACATAACGTTCCTGCGATTCGTTACACCAGATTTCATGTGGTGCCATGCCGGGTTCATCATTGGGCACGTTACGCAGTTCAAAATTTGCACCACGGCCACTGTCGTTGACCAGTTCGGGTAAGGCATTGGATAAACCGCCGGCACCAACGTCGTGAATACTGATAATTGGGTTAGCTTCACCTTGTTGCCAGCAATAGTCGATAACTTCCTGAACGCGGCGTTCCATTTCCGGGTTACCGCGTTGGACTGATGCAAAATCGAGATCTTCGTGGCTTTGACCACTGGTCATAGA
>JALTLP010000315.1 GCA_027001895.1 Chromatiales bacterium
GTCACGAAGAAAAAAGCGAAAAAGAAAGCCCGTAAGCGCTAAATTCAGGGCAAATAAATAACCGGCCTGTTAACAACGGGCCGGTTTTTTATTGCGGCTATAAACGTGAATACCTCTCAAACCGATCCCACGAATCCTGGCACTAATAAATTAAGACGGGTAGTGAAATTACCCTATCTTGTCTTATACGGGTTAGGCACCATATTAGGTGCCGGTATTTATGTGCTGATTAGCAAAGTTGCCTTGCAGGCAAATATTTATACACCACTGTCTTTTCTGGTTGCCGGGGTTATTGTGGCCTTTACAGCCTTTAGCTATGCCGAACTCGCCGGGCGTTATCCTAAAAGCGCGGGTGAGTCTGCGTTTGCGTCACATGCATTTAATAAACGGTTTATCAGTCTGGCGGTTGGTTTGCTTATTACGGCAACCGGGATTGTTTCCTCGGCAACGATTGCCAGTGGCTTTGCGGGTTATCTTAATATTTTAATCGAAGTGCAACCGGCTATTGCCGAAACGCTGCTTATTAGCGTTCTTGGTTTAATTGCATTATGGGGTATTTCTGAATCGGTTAAAATTGCATCGTTGATGACTTTGGTAGAAGTTATTGGCTTATTGCTGGTTATTATTGTTTCCCTGGATAATCTTTCTTTTGAAATAACCTCATCTGCAAATTCAGACACGCTGGCCAGTATCTTGACGGGTATTTTGGCGGGTGCTTTTTTGGCGTTTTATGCCTTTATTGGTTTTGAAGATATGGTCAATATTGCCGAAGAAGTTGTTGAGCCGAAAAAAAATATGCCCAAAGGTATTATTATTGTTCTAATCATTTCTACGGTAATTTATATGTTGGTGGCAGTGGTTGCTGTGTTTGCAATGCCGATGGAAAAACTACTGGCCAGTCGTGCACCGTTTTCAGATATTGTCGAAACTAACAGCCATGTTCCTGTTTTAGTGATTACTGTTATCAGCCTGTTTGCTGTGGTCAATGGTGCGCTTATCCAGATAATTATGTCATCCAGGTTGCTTTATGGTATGTCCAGGCAAGGTATGTTGCCTGCATTTCTGGGAGCGGTACATTCTGTTACCCGAGTACCGCATAAGGCAACCATGCTGGTGGCGGTATTAATACTTTTACTTACGTTGTTATTTGAGATTGAAAGTCTGGCCAGGTTAACCAGTTATATTGTGATTATTATTTTTATTACAATGAATATTGCTTTGCTTGTTATAAAGCAAACAGAGGCACGTTTGGTTCGAACCGGTCAGGCTGAAAAATATCAGGGCTTTACTGTGCCATTGATTGTGCCCGTAACAGGTTTATTTTTATTGCTTGTTTTTTTATTGGCACAGTTTTTATAGTGCTGCCTGCATTCTTACCGGTAATCTTTTTGCACCCCAGTGCCCCGGCCTGCTTTCAAACACACCGGCCACCTTAGTACCACAAGATTTACAGGCTCCATTAGTATCCAGGTTCCATCTGCCCAGTTCATACCAGTCCCGCTCTACTAACAACTCACCACATTGATGACACCATGTGCTGTCGGCATCACGGTTATGCACGTTACCCACATAGGCATAACGAACACCAGCTTTGATTGCAATGTCTCTTGCCTTTGTCAGGGTAGACGGGGAAGTTGCAGGGTAGTCACGCATTTTAAAGTCCGGGTGAAAGGCACTAAAGTGCATTGGCATATCGGCGCCTAAATTTTCTACAACCCATTCACACATCTCGGTTAATTCTTTTTCAGAATCATTTTCGCCGGGAATAATCAGCGTGGTGGTTTCCAGCCAGCAGTTGGTTTCATGTTTAATGTATTTTAATGTTTCCAGAACCGGCTCTAAATGACTGCCGGTAATTTTATGATAGAAACGGTCAGTAAAAGCTTTCAGGTCAACATTGGCAGCATCCATCCATTGATAAAATTCTGCACGGGGTTCCGGGCTGACATAACCGGCCGTTACGGCGACAGTTTTAATATCTTTTTCTTTACAGGCTTTTGCCACGTCAATAGCATATTCGTGGAATATCACCGGGTCGTTATAGGTAAATGCCACACTACGACAGTTATAATCAGCCGCGGTTTGTGCAATATTTTCAGGCATGGCGGTATCTGCCAGGGTATCCATTTCGCGTGACTTACTAATGTCCCAGTTCTGGCAAAATTTACAGGCCAGGTTGCAGCCCGCGGTGCCAAATGAAAATACCGGAGTGCCGGGTAAAAAATGGTTTAAGGGTTTTTTCTCGATGGGATCAATACAAAAGCCACTGGAACGCCCGTAAGTGGTCAGCACAATTTCGTTATTTTGATTTGCGCGTACGAAGCACAGCCCCTGCTGGCCTTCATGCAGTTTACATTCACGTGGACAGAGATCGCATTGCACGCGACCGTCTTCAAGCTTGTGCCAGTACTTTGTTTTAACGGTGTATTGGTCATTCATAAAAATATTTCCTTTTAATTTATATGGGGGGTAAATAACACTATTGCAAGTGGGGAATTTGCCCCTATTATATAAATAAGAGCGGATTTTTAATGGAAGTTAACAACCGTATGTCGGTGAATTATTGTGTAATGCTGAGTGAGCTGAAGCCTTGTTATTTTTAGTTCAAAAAAGATTGCCATGCCCGAATAGTCGGGCCCTTAATGACCTGGAACCGTCTTTGCGAGGAGCGCAGGCGACGAAGCAATCTTTTTTAAATGAACAAGAAGGCAAGATTGCCACGTTCACTGTCGTGAACTCGCAATGACCTGGAACCGTCTTTGCGAGGAGCGCAGGCGACGAAGCAATCTTTTTTAAATGAACAAGA
>JALTLP010000316.1 GCA_027001895.1 Chromatiales bacterium
CTTTTTGTCGTTGCGAGGAAACGACAAAAAGAGTCATTGCGAAGGAACAAAGTGACTGCGGCAATCTTGCTGTAAATCAGAAATAGATTGCTTCGTCGTTTCACTCCTCGCAACGACAAAAAGAGTCATTGCGAAGGAACAAAGTGACTGCGGCAATCTTGATTTTTTGTTAAAAAAATTCCGCCGTGTCGCTGGGTTAAAATAATACAAACTTAATATTTTTCTTTCTTCGTGCCCTTTGTGTTCTTCGTGGTTTTAAAAAAATTAAATACAGATTGCCACGCCCAATAAATTGGGCTCGCAATGAAAATAATAAATGTCATTCACTGTGTCGCTGTGGTTTATTTTTTCTCCTATAAATATGCGACTGTAACAACAACCTATTCCATTTTTAACTTAACAACAGGACGTTTTTCCAGAGTCCATTCATGCATTGAACCATCATATAACTTCACGTCTTTATTCCCCATCAACTCGCTTAACACGAACCAGCTACCCGATGCCAGGTGACCGCTGTTGCAATACGTTACCGCTTTTTTATCTGTTTTAATACCCAGTTGATTAAACAACGTTTTTGATACCTGCGGGTTTATAAACTTTGCAGGCATCTTTGTTGACAGCAATTCATTTGGATAAGGCCTGGCACCGGGAATATGGCCATTATCATAAACATATGACTTTTTACGCCATGTACCAAGGTATAAGCTGATAGCACGGGTATCAACAAGCTGGGTTTTATTTTTTATAGCAGCTTCCACGTCCTCACTGGTAGCCAGTATATTTTTGCGTTCCGCTGTTGCTATCCAGTTACCTTTGGCTGCTTTAGATGGCTTTGTGCTTATTTTGCGTTTATCAAGTATCCATTGTGCCACGCCACCATTAAGAATAGCCATGTTGTCATGTCCATAGTATTTCATTTGCCAGTAAAATCGGGTAGCCATAGTCAGGTCCAGATTACTCGCACCTTTTGAAACAATTACCACGGCACTGTCTCTGTTTACACCTGCATTTTGCATTACCTTTTCAAATGCAGCTTTGCTAACCAGCATTTTCTGTACTTTGCGACCATTAATTTCTTTTGTAGCACGTAAATGTTTGTAGTTAACAAGAACTGAACCCGGAATATGCCCGGCCACTTTTTTTAGTTTTAATTTACCTGTTTTTTTATTCTTGCTGAATACCGGTTTTCTGGTAAAACTTTTTACGTCTTTACGAATTTCCAATACAACAACGGCGGATTTATTTTTTGCCAGCCAGTCTGTTTCTACCAGTGGCCCGGGTAGAGCCTTTGCAAATACAATATTTACAAAAAACAAAGACAGTATAACGGGTAATACGATTTGTTTAATTTTCATTGTCATCTCCTTTTAAATTCAACATAGTCAATTATTTATTCAGTTTGTCTTTTAAATTAACAGCCTGTTCTGTTAGCAGGTATATCCCTCTGTCCTCTGTGATGGTTTGTTGTTGTTTTCCTTTAAAAAATTCGTCACGCCTTAATAACAAAGCGGATAATTCCTGCTGATAAACTGCCAGCATTGCAAGCAGCCATTGAGTAAGCAGGGTTTGCTGGTGGGCAAAGGGAATATCCTGTAGTTTCTGTATCAATACTTCGGCCTTTACCCATGCCTCGTCTGTTACCCAGTGATTGACGGTAAACCAGCGCAAGGGTTGGCCCAATACATCCATCGACAATGCGACCATATGTGACCAGCTTACTGGCTCGCTGGCCACTTTTACAAAGATATGAAAGTGGCCATGCTCGGCTTCAAATAATTTTAGCAACTCCGGTTTGTTTGCATGGCAATGATAAAAAGCCTGCCAGCCTGCACCCTTAAACTGTAACATTCCTTTTGGGTACTTTCTTTCCACAACAATTCTTTTTTCGTTATTAATAACCTGCAATACCGGGTTTGAGTTTTGCTTACCCATTTCGGTCAGACAGTGGAATAAAGTTTCTACCGCCTGTTGATTCATCGCTAATCGCCCAGCCCGCACGGGGAGACTGATTCGCTTTCTTCTACCACAATTTCATTTGAACCATCATCGCCACTGTCAAGTGAGCACGGGCTGGCCTCTTCTTCATCTTCCACTACAATACTGGATTGTTCTGCAGTAACTGGCTCAGGTAAGCGATGCCGAGTATGGTCAATGGCCGTTGCGATAGCCGCTGCACTGATAACGGCACCAAAGATAATTTTATTCGGATTACTCATTGCTTTGCTCCATACGGCTTGTCGATCTTCAACCAGACACGCATTTTTACACCCACAATACCGCCACTAAAACCAGCAACCAGCCACAGCCAGCCATGTAAACTACCGGATGCCATACCACCCAACATACCACCAATGTTACAACCAAATGCCAGCCTTGCGCCGTAACCTAATAACAGGCCACCTATCATTGCCGTGATGGCTCGTTTAAGGGTTACTTTATCTTTAGGCGCAAACTTGCCAGCCATCGCAGCGGCTAACATCGCGCCGGCAATAATGCCGAAATCCATAATGGTTGTAATGTCAGCAAGCACACTGCTGTTAAGTGATTTTGCCGGATAACCGCCCGACCAGTAAGTCCAGTTAGAAACATCGCCGCCCAGCGCAGACCAGATTTTTGCACCCCACAATCCAAATGCGTAGGTAATAGACCACGGGTAACCCGCCTGCAACAGGGTAAGCAAACCAAACAAACTTAAGCCAATAACGCCCCATAGAACAGGCCAGGGGCCATAAATAAGCTGGTCGGTTAAATTATCGCGTTGTATTTTTGCAGAAAAAACCGGCTTTAATTTTACATGCCTGAATAA
>JALTLP010000317.1 GCA_027001895.1 Chromatiales bacterium
AAAACGATTTCAGACGGGATGCCCCGTTCTCTTGCCCGAATTTCAAAAGCTTTTATTTCATTAACCAGACGTTGATGTAAACCACCAATATCCGGATGATTAACGGCCTGCTTGGTTTTTTCAAATACTGCGATTAATACTGAAGCAGCGTTTACTAAAGGGTTAAGTCCACGCGAAGTTCTGAAATAAGCCACCTCGGTATCAACATGCGGTGGTGGTGCAGCATGTTGTTGTGGTACGGCAGGCGCTTGTTGTTGTGGATGCTCTGGCATCGGTTGTACTGCTGGTTGTTTTACACGCCCACCTGGGGTTGGCTTAACAACCGTTCGATCACTGTTTACTGAAGGTTGCCTGAAAACTGTCCTGTCTGAATTTGAGTCAAAATCATTTGATGACATGACCTTCTCCTTAAAATTTGTTTACTGACGTATCGCCCAGAATTCCATTTCAAGCCCTGGAAAATCTCCGCCCACATGCATAGCAATGCCGCCTGACTTTTGCAGCTCTTTCCATAACGGGCTCTGCCTGTCCAGTTCAAAATAAGTAAAACCAGAATGAAAAGGTATTTGTCGTGGCGCAACCGGCAATACTTTCATTGGTATACCCGGCATGCCGGCATTAACAAGTTGACGGATTCTTTCTACCGAGGCAATTTTTAACTGTGCAGCAAGCGCACTTTGCAGGCTTGCATCTTTAACATTGGCCCGTGCGGCTAATACAAACATAGCGTTACCAATAAGCGAGCGATCCGAAATTTGCGCAACCCGAATACCGTATTTTTTTTCTACCAGGTTCAACGAAACCGCTGTCTGTTCGTAAACCATGCTCAGACCACCACGCAGCGAGTCCATTAAAGGTATAAAGGTTGCCTGCAACTCGTCATGCAAATAAACCGGCAACATTGGCGGTCTTTTTTGTGACGCCACAAAAGTAGATAACTCACCAACAATTTGCACCATCTCAGTATACAAGCTGACTGGATGAAGGCCTTTCATCTGTGATAAATGCTGACACAATGGTTCGATTCGGTTAATCAGTTGCAGCATCATGTAGTCGGCAACTTCTGCTGTACCACCACGATTTGCATCAGCCAACCGGCCAGCAATAGCTTCTGCACGGTGATGCAATAAACCCACCAGCTCAGATAGAAAGCCGTCCAGCTTGTTTGAAACTTTAATATCAAGACAGGTTGGAATAAATTGTTCATCAAGGATAATATTTTTATCTTCCCTTGATTCTGATATTTTTACTACACCGATACAGGCATAACCACTTCGATCGTCGGACTCCAGCAATAAACGGATACGCAGCTTGCCAACATCCAACGACAGATTTTCACCGCTGTCAGTGGTAACATCACGAATTTCATGCTCATAGGAATAAAATCGTGCCAGACCCTGGTTACCAGTATCAGAAACAACATCCATCGCACCAGGTCGTTTGACCGGTATTCCAAGATAAACAGTTTCATTGTGTATGTTTTCCGGCACATCCAAAACAGGCGGCGCTTCATCAATTTCCGGGAAACGAAAAGGTGTGCCATCAGGGAAAACCCCGTGAGCATGGATTACACCCAGCTTTCCAAGTTTTAACAACTCCTGGTCAAGTTCAAATTCCTGCAAACCCCAACCATATGCACCATAGGCTGAACACTTACTTTCTACATAACGTTCAAGATAACGTTCCTGTTGCTGAAAATGTTGAGGGCTGAGGAACATCCCTTCATACCATAAAATCTTGCTTTCTAGTGACATAGGTTTCGCCGTTTATTCTGTTATTTATTGATATGTTTTCTAATCATCAATCAGTTTTAATGTATTACCACTAATTTGTACTGTAATAGATGTCGCAATAACATTATTAGAAACAATTGGGGTAATAACCTTGTACTTTGCTGCCTTGTAATTTAAAAACTCGGCATAAATAGCGATATATTTTGTCTCTTTACTGAGTACAAACTTTTCTTCGCGGCTTTTACCCGGAATTAAACGCTTGAGTTCCTGTTTTGCCACAAAGTCAGCACCCAGGACTTCTTTATCTCTTTCATATAACCCAAGAAAATCTGCTCGTGAAAACATCTTGGTACCCTTAAGTTCGTACAGTCGAACAAACAAGGGGGATGGTTTGTTTTTATCATCCGGATTGATATCCGGGTCAACCTTTAACATTAAGGTTAAATCCGTATCAAATCCAAGCTTGGTCCCAACCCATTCATTTAAAGAGGAGCAACCACTTAACAAAACAACTACAGCTAGCAGAATCCCAATATTGTATTGTTTTATAAACATCTTATTATTATTCCTTTACTATTCTTTAACTTTATTTGCTGCCTTAGTTTGTCTTTCTGGCGACAAGTAATTTTTGTAATTGATCTTCATAAGCCTGTACAAATTCATCACCAAATAAATACTGAAATGAATTGTCCATGTCATCAGTCAGATCCTGGTAATACTGAACAAACTGGTTCCAGTTTTTAGCTTTTTTAAGCAACAGAATAAAATCAAGTGCTGAACTGTTTTGCTTGTCAAAACGTTTTTCAAGTTTTGCCGGTTCGAAACGGTCAATAGCCCCTTTAAAGGCTGCACGGATACCCGCAAGGATTGCAATTTGATGATCAGCAATTCCATGAAAGCCATCAAGAATCGCATCAACCGGTTTTTTATAAGAACTACCTGACTTAAGAAACATATTTTCGAGTGCATCATCCACGGTAGCTGAAAATTTTAACGGGTTATTCTCTACAGGCTGAATCGTGGTTACATTCATCCTGAACTCGTTCTTTATACTGCTACGTGAAC
>JALTLP010000318.1:0-7391 GCA_027001895.1 Chromatiales bacterium
CTTTTTGCCATTTGCTGTTAACTCGCGTTTTTTAACTCACCCATAGCAGGAAGTATTTAACATTTATTGTGGTTGCTAATCCAGTCTGGTTACCCAATTTTTATTTATGTTTATTCTTTAATGCAGCAAACCGGTTGCTTCATCAAATACCAGCTCTTCCATCCAGCTTATTGAGCCGTCAAAACCGGGCTGATTAAACAATACCATTAACACAACCCATTTTAATTGTTCAATATCGGTTTCGTCAGTGTCCAGTGCCATTACACGGTCAATTACCATTTCGCGTGTCTGGTGATCGAGCACTCCGGTTTGTTCGAGGAACATTAAAAAGCCCCGGCTGTTGGTGTCGAGCTTTTCACATTCTTCACTGGTGTAGATACGAGTGGATGGTTTCTGGCTTAGTTCCGGGTCGAGTGTTTCGCCCTGGTAATTGGTCAGGCCTTCGAGCCAGTCAAATGCCTGTGCAATTTGTCCAAGCTGGAAGCCTGCTTCCTGAAGTTCGCTGCGCAGAGAGTCTTCATCAACATCGAACTCCACATCGTCATTCATATAGTTCTCAAACAAATACATTAAAACATCGAATATATTTTGTTTCATTTCCGCCCCTTTGTTATTCAGATGCATCTTCCAGTTCAGCGTGCTCTGATATCTTGCAATAATGGCCACCATGCGTTGAGATAATGTACCCTTGCAATTCCAATACCAGTAGCATGGAGCAAACGGCGTCCGCCGTCAATCCACTTTGTTCCACTATGGTATCCACTGCCGTTTGTTCAAAACCGACGTGTTTTAAGACAAGCTGGTATTCTGAATCCAGTTCTGGAGCTGATTTCTGAGTATTTGTCTGACCATCGGACATTACCTGGGGTTGGTTGGGTAGTATTTCAAGCAGTTCCTCGTAGATATGCTCGGCCGTTTCTACCAGCTTGGCACCTTCGCGTATCAGTTGGTGGCAGCCACGTGAAAGTGGATTATGGATGGAACCGGGTAGCGCAAAGACCTCGCGACCTTGCTCAAGTGCTTGTTTTGCAGTGATTAATGAGCCACTGCGCAGAGCGGCCTCGACCACGAAGACCCCTCTACTCATGCCGCTAATAATACGGTTACGGCGTGGGAAATTGCCCGGTAGGGGTGAGGTACCGAGTGGAAATTCACTGATAATCGCCCCTTTTTCGGCTATCTGATGAGCAAGATCGCGGTTTCTGGCCGGGTAAACACGGTCAATACCGGTGCCAATAACCGCAATGGTATGGCCATTTTGTGGCATTAATGCGCCGCGATGACAGGCCGCATCAATACCGAGTGCCATTCCACTGGTAATCGTCCAGCCTATATTGGCCAGGTTTTTTGCAAAATCTTCGGCCGTTTGTTCCCCCATTGGGGTGGGGGTGCGGCTGCCAACAATGGCAATTTGCTCACTTTTTAGCAGGTTTTTGTCACCTAAAATAAACAACAACGGTGGTGGGTCAGCGATTTCTTTGAGTAACGGTGGGTAATCGGCATCGAAGAGGGTTAGCGTGCTCACCTGGTTTTCGTCAAGCCAGCTTAAATCCTTTTCTACCTGCTCCCAATCGGGGGCAAGCAAAGCATCAACGGATTGTTGTTTAAGTTCACAGGCTAATAATTTTGCCGAACTTTGCTGCAGAATGGCTTGTGGATTATTAAATTGAGCGAGTAATTTAAGAAGGGTTGCTGCACCAACGCCTGGTGCACGGTGTACCGCCAGCCATTCAGCCAGCCCGGTTTGAAGATGTTCTGCCATGATATTCCTCGCGACACGTCCCTGTGCACTGAAATTAATTACATAAAAATGAAGTTAAACCGATAATACTTTTTCTGCCTGAAATAGCAAAACCTTATTTTGGGTTTTTAACAACATTCATTATATGTAAAGAGCGAGTGGCTTCGAGTACCAGCGCATAACTGGTTTTTTCAAACACACGGAATACCATTAATATACCGGCTTTTTCATCTGGCAGGCGTACTGGTTCGTTTGCCTTGCGGTCACGGACAGTGATACCGCCCTGATAAATATCCAGAACATCGCCCTGTTCGAGACCTTCACGCGCTCCGAGCGATAACACTACAACATTATTCTGACCGATCTGGGTCACACCGTTTACAACGGCGATAATATAACCTTCAACCTTGTTTTTAGGTGCTTTTGGAAGGAAATAAAGTGATTTACGATCAGAGAGCAGTGGTAGCAGGTAGTCGCCGTCGAGAATTTCCTGGAAAGCTTTGCTGACCGTAAAGGTTGACGGTTTGCCAACTTTTACCAGGTGAGCCTGACCCAGGTTGAGTGCTTCATAACCCAGTATTTCGTTGGTTTTCGGGTGTTTGTAAACCAGTCCGGGACGCACAATCTGATACCCGGTTGCGGTTGGGTTTTCGAAGCGGCGTACATAAATGCGATGGCCCGGCCCAGCTATCAGGTGTTGCTCATAGGTGGTTGCGATATAAGGCGCATGCTGTAATTCGTTTTCACCAATGACACGATGTGAATATAAGAAAGCATCAATGGCCGAGCGCGGAATGGTCGTTATTGCCTTTTCGAGGTTCGAAGCATGAATACGAGGCGATAATTTAACCGTTTCGATGCCCTTCGGTGGCGGAAGTACACCGCCAGCCCCTTCGAGAGTGAGGAAGGGTTTGCCGTCAACATAGTGAAGTACCACCACATCGCCGGGGTAAATCAGGTGAGGATTACGAATTTTAGGGTTGATATTCCAGAGTTCGGGCCACAGCCAGGGGCTTTTGAGGAATTTTGCAGAAATGTCCCATAAAGTATCGCCCTTTTGCACAACATAGCGATCCGGGTAGTCACGCTTAATTGCGGTTACTTCGGTATCCGTTTCGGGTTGCATTGCTGTGGTGGTGACTTCTTCTTCAGCCGGGGCGGCCTGTTCCTGTACAGGTTGTTCCGCGACGGGCTTTTGTTCAACTTTCTGGGTTGAACTACAGGCAGATAACCCCCAAATTCCTGTTAACAGAAAAATTCCTGAAAGAGATACTCGGCATGCTTTGTTCTGTATCATATAATTAACCTTAATATAGGGCTGTTGACACGTTAAACTAACAGATTAAGTTAATTCTGGTCTGGCAAATTTCCACTTTAAAAACATTCTTTTGATTCTTTTTAAAGCAACTCGTTATAGTAGTTTAGACCGAAAATAACGAAAAAGTTAGCCATTTCAAAACCAGTTATTCTAGTAGTATCATAATGTTAGCAGATATTCTTACAAATGTACTATAAATTTGGCATGAAATTGTATGGCATTACTCAATATTTTAAATTTTCCGGATCCCCGACTTCGCACCAAAGCAAAACAAGTTACTGATTTTAATGATAAATTAGTAAAGCTCACTGATGACATGCTGGAAACCATGTATGATGCCCCCGGCATTGGTCTTGCCGCCACCCAGATAGATGTACACCAGCGTATTATTACCATAGACATTTCAGAAGAAAAAAACCAACCTCTGATCGTGATCAACCCTGAAATTCTGGAAAAAGAAGGCGAGCAGGCGATAGATGAAGGTTGCCTGTCGGTGCCCGGCATATACGAGCCGGTAAAGCGTTATAATAAAATTCTTCTAAAAGCGCAGGACAAACATGGTGAGTTTTATGAACTCGAAGCAGAAGATTTACTGTCCGTTTGTATACAACACGAAATGGATCACCTTGAAGGTAAACTGTTTGTTGATTACCTGTCGGAAATGAAACGTAACCGCATACGTAAAAAATTAGCCAAGGCACAAAAAGCATCACTGTAAACGCCTTTTAAATGACTTAAATATAAAAACAGGGCGCAGCATGTCTTTAACTAAACCTCAACGCGTTATTTTTGCTGGCACACCTGAGTTTGCCGCCACCGACTTGCAGGCCTTAATTAAAAATCAGGCAGAAAAAAAAATAGAACTTATTGCCGTGTACACACAACCGGATCGTCCGGCAGGGCGTGGCCGACAATTAACCGCAAGTCCGGTAAAAGCGCTTGCTGTAGAAAACGGCATAGACGTGTATCAACCCCAAAATTTTAAAAGCAATGATGCACTTGAAGATTTAAACAAACTTGATGCTGATCTGATGATTGTTGCCGCTTACGGAATTATTTTACCGTTAAATGTTTTACAGGCACCGCGTTTAGGTTGTATAAACATTCATGCATCGCTGTTGCCGCGCTGGCGAGGTGCTGCTCCCATTCAACGTGCAATAGCAGCAGGCGATACGCAAACCGGTATTACCATTATGCAAATGGATGAAGGCCTTGATACCGGCGATATGTTGTTAAAAAAAACCTGTGATATTACACCACGCGATACCGGCAGCAGCCTGCACGACAAGCTTGCCAAACTCGGTGCAGAGGCAACACTTGAAGTCATTGAGCTGATTCAGCGTAATGCTTTAAAACCGGTTAAGCAGGATAATAAACAGGCCTGTTATGCACACAAACTGAATAAAGCAGAAGCCTTTATAAACTGGCAACAACCGGCCGAGCAAATTGAAAGATTGATACGTGCTTTTAACGGCTGGCCGGTTGCACAAACTCACTTCGACAATAAAGTCGTGCGCATCTGGCAGGCAGAAAAAATAAACAGCAGTAACAATGCCACGCCGGGTGAAATAACGGAAGTAACAAAAGATGCTGTTATTATTGCATGTGCTGAAGCTGCGATTGCAGTTACCGAGTTACAATTAGCGGGTGCTAAAAAAATGTCGGTGAAAGATTTGCTTAATGGTCGGCCGGGTTTTTTTAAAAGCGGACAAAAATTTAACTCGTAGTACAGGCTATAACACGCTTCTATGACCACAAACAAAAAAAATAAAACGGTTTCCGCGATTGCTGCAACAGCATGGATAGTAAATGAGGTGGTTGTTAGTAAAAAATCCCTGCCGGATTGTATAGCCGATTGTCAGCAACAGATAAACCCGGATGATACAGCAAAAGTACAGGCGTATTGTTATAACATTCTACGTCGCTATGAATTTTATCGTTTTATTGTTAACGCATTGCTGGATAAAAAACTTAAGAATAAAGACCAGGATATTTACCATCTAATTATAAGCGGCGTCATGCTGTTAAATGAAGCCAGGCTTCCTGCACATGCTGCTATCAGTGAAACAGTTAATGTTACCAGGAAATCTAAAAAAAGCTGGTCAAAGAATTTAGTGAATGCCCTGTTGCGTCGATATCAGCGTGAGCAACAGCAATTACATGCGCTTGCCGAAAAAGATCTGGAGAGTCAATATTGTTGTCCGCAATGGTTGCTGGAAAAAATTCAGCAGGCCTACCCGGCAGAAATTAAAAGCAATAGTGACAGACAGTACCAGTGGCAGTCTGTATTAAAAGCTAATATGGCTCATCCGCCGCTGACCCTGCGGGTAAACCAGCTAAGTCACTCACGCGAGCAGTATCTTGGATTACTTAAGCAGGCAGGAATAGAAGCCAGTGCTTGCCCGCTAACACAAAATGGTATATTGCTGGAACAGGCTGTGGCGGTTAACCAGCTACCCTTGTTTGCAGACGGTGCGGTCAGTGTGCAGGACAGTGCAGCGCAATTGAGTGCGGAGTTATTAAAGCCTCAAGCAGGAGAGCGTATACTCGATGCCTGTGCGGCACCCGGTGGAAAAACGATGCACCTACTCGAATCCTGCCCGGAAGTTGAAAAACTTGTTGCGCTGGATGTGTCTGCCAGGCGGTTGGAAAGGGTTACGCAAAACCTGGAGCGTTTAGCACCACAGTTAAAAAACAAGCTTGCTTTGCTAGCTGCCGATGCAGCGGATATTAACGGCTGGTGGGATAAACAGCCGTTTGACAAAATTTTACTCGATGCACCCTGCAGTGCGACCGGCGTTATCCGTCGTCACCCGGACATAAAAAGACTGCGGCAACCGGCCGATATCGTAACACTTTTAAAAACACAAAAACTTTTGCTGGAAAAACTCTGGCAAACGCTAAAACCCGGTGGTTTATTGTTATATGCAACCTGCTCGATCCTGCCGGAAGAAAATTCAGAGCAAATCAGGCAATTTTTAAGCACACATAACGATGCACAGAGTGTGAATTTTAACGTATCATTAGAAAAATCAAGTGAATACGGGCTACAATTATTACCCCATATAATGACAGTCGCAACGGCAAACAAGGGAAATAGTGATGGCTTTTACTATTGCTTACTCCAGAAAAAATAAATTTAGCAGGCCAGCCGCTGCACAGGCTTTGTTTGGCTTTTTTATTATTGTTTTTATGCTGCTGCCGCTTAAGTCGGTTGATGCAGAACAAACCCCGCCGGGGTTTTATATCCAGAGTCTCGAAACCTTAATGCGTGATCGGGTTTATTTACTGAACGCGCATTTTAACTATGTGTTTTCCAAAGAAGCGGTCGAAGCCCTGGAGCATGGCGTGCCGTTATTAATCCTTGTCGACATAGAAATATTGACACCACGTTGGTACTGGTCAGACAAAACCATTGCCGAGCTGGAGCAGGGCTACCTGCTTTTATACCATGCCCTTTCAGAGAGTTATATTGTTAACAACCTGAATAGCGGAACACAAAATAATTTTGTCAGCCTGGAACAGGCTCTGAATTTTTTAAACACGATAAAAGAACTGCCGGTACTTGACGCTAACCTGCTTAAAAGCGATAAAGATTATTATTTGCGGGTAAGAACACACCTGGATATTGAATCGTTACCGGCACCAATGCGGCCGCTTGCCTATATTTCAAGTGACTGGCAGTTGGCCAGCGACTGGTATGAGTGGCCATTACAAAAATGAAAAAGTTAATCAGCCGCTTTTTTAATAAATTATTCAGCGGAAGCTTTCCGATAGTTTCGCTTATTGTTTTGCTAATTGCTTCGCTTTATTTAATGAGCGGCGCTACGCATAACTCGGCACAGTTTAGCCAGCAATTTTCTATCCTGCTGGCGATTAACTCCCTGGCAACGGTTTTATTAATCGGTCTGATTGCCAGTAACTTAATCACCCTGGTAAAACAATATAAGAGTCGTCAGGTGGGTTCGCGGCTGACGGCCAAGCTGGTTATTATGTTTGTTGTTTTATCGGTAACACCGGTAAGTGTTGTTTACTATTTCTCTCTGGACTTTCTGCAACGCGGTATTGATAGCTGGTTTGACGTAAAGGTAGAGGAAGCATTAAGCGATTCACTGGAACTAAGCAAAACGTCGCTTGAACTGCGTATTCAGCAACTGGTAGAAGATACCCGATTACAGGCCAGCGAGCTGGTTAATACAAACGACAGTCTGGCTGCCTTAAAATTAAATGAACTACGTCTGGACAGTGGTGCTTCAGAGTTAACCCTGTTTCATTATAGTGGCCATATAATTGCATCGAGCAGCGCAGATACAAAGCAGCTTATACCTTTAC
>JALTLP010000318.1:7401-10750 GCA_027001895.1 Chromatiales bacterium
ACCGTTACGGCTTGAAGAAAAAACCGTTGTCAAGGCTCGTAAAGGCAAGCCTGATTATGGCCTGGTTCCTTTTACTGAAAATAATGAAAACCTGATTCGTATTCGAATAGCTGCGCCGGTTGCCAGCCCAGACCCGGTTGCTGAGGGGCGGGTTTTGCAGGCGTTATACCCGGTAACAGCAAGAATGAACTCTCTGGCAAATACAGTACAAAGTGCTTTTAGTGACTACAATGAACTGTCTTATCTTCGCAAACCCCTTAAATACAGCTTTATTTTAACCCTGTCGCTGGTTTTAATGCTGAGTATTCTGACCGCAATCTGGGCGGCCTTTTTTTATGCGCGTCATCTTGTTGCACCGGTTACCAACCTGGTACAGGGTACGCTGGCGGTGGCCAAGGGTGATTACAATACGCGGATTCCGTTACCGGGTAACGATGATCTGGGTAACCTGGTGCGTTCCTTTAACGACATGATGCACCAGCTTGCGGTTGCCCGCGAATCGGCCGACAAAAGTCAGCAACAACTGGAGTCATCGCATTCCTACTTACAAGGTGTGCTGGCAAATTTAACTTCGGGCGTACTTACGCTGGATACAAACCATAACCTGATTACCTGTAATATAACCGCCAGTCAGATATTTGGTATGGATTTGACGCAGTATATTGGCAAACAACTTGAAAACGTTGTTGATGATTATACTTTTTTATATCTGTTTCTCGACGCTATTAAGCCGCACCTTGATAACAATGAAAAACAATGGAATGAAGAAATAACCTTATTCACCACCGAAGGTCGGCAGGTTATTATGTGTCGTGGTACAACCCTGCCGGATGGTGGTTTTGTTATTGTCTTTGATGATATTACCCAGTCATTGCAGTCACAACGTAACGCTGCCTGGGGTGAAGTTGCAAGGCGGCTTGCGCACGAAATAAAAAATCCGTTAACACCTATCCAGTTGTCTGCCGAAAGACTTCGTCATAAATACCTTAAAACCATGCCAGCTAAAGACGCTGACTTGCTGGACCGTTCCACCAATACCATCGTTCAGCAGGTTGAAACATTAAAACAAATGGTGAAAGCATTTTCAGATTATGCGCGTATGCCGGCAATGGAATTAAAAAACCTGGATCTGAACCAGCTTATTAATGATGTGCTGGATCTTTATCAGGACAGTGATAAAAAAATTACCATTATCAAGCGGCTTGACAAAAACATGCCACATATCGAGGCCGATGTTAACCGTATGCGTCAGTTGTTAATTAACCTGGTTAAAAATGCACTCGAAGCGATGGAGTCTCAACAGCACGGTGAACTTGTTTTAACAACAGAGTGTGCCAGAAAAGCAGCCTGTCATTATGTCGAAATTAAAATCAGGGATAACGGCCCGGGTATACCACAGGAAATGTTCAGTACCCTGTTTGAACCTTATATTACCAGCAAGCCCAAGGGCAGTGGTCTTGGGCTGGCAATTGTAAAGAAAATTGTTGAGGAACACGGGGGTGTATTATGGGCGGAGAATAATCAACCGCCTAAAACGGCCGCAGACAGTAACAGTGCAGCCAGCATAAATGCCGGTGCTACTATATATATACGTTTGCCGGTCGTCAGTGCCACCAGCAAAAAAATAAACGATAATAACCAGAAACAAGCAGATTTAATGCAAAAAGGTAACAACGATGCCGCAGCCTGAACAAGCCGCAGATTCATTATTAACCGGTGTACCATATATTCTTGTGGTTGATGACGAACCGGATATTCGTAACCTGGTGCGTGAAATTCTTGAAGATGAAGGTTACGAAGTAGCGGTTGCAGAAAACGGATCAAAAGCCAGAGACGCTCGGCGCGCACGTCGACCTGACCTTGTGCTGCTTGATATCTGGATGCCGGATGTTGATGGTATTACATTATTAAAGGAATGGTCCAAGGAAGAAGGTGGCCTGTCTATCCCGGTTATTATGATGTCCGGTCATGGCACAGTCGAAACCGCGGTTGAAGCAACCCGACTGGGTGCGTATGACTTTATCGAAAAGCCATTGTCATTGGCCAAGTTGTTATTAACGATTGAACATGCGCTGGAAGCCGACAAATTACAACGCGAAAACCTTGGCTTGCGTAAACAGGGTCAGACCAATATCGAGTTGCTTGGTAAAAGTGCCACCATGCAAAACTTCCGTGCCGAGGTAAAACGAATTGCTGAACATGATACCTGGATATTATTAAGCGGAGAGCCGGGTACAGAGTTAAATGCGACAGCACAGTATCTGCATCAGCACAGTAAGCGCAAAGATCGGCCGTTTATTGATGTAAATGTAGCATCGCTTTCGGCAGACAATGTAGCCAAAGAACTTTTTGGTACAGAAGTCGACGGTAATATAACCTATGGACTGCTCGAACAGGCCAATGGTGGCACACTTTACTTGCATGATATGAGTGACATGGATCTTGAATCACAGGCCAGGTTTTTTTCGGCACTGGAAAAAAAATCATTTATACGAATAGGGGGTAATGAAGCGGTGAATATCCATGTGCGGATAATTGCCGCTACTTACAGAAACCTGCAAAAGCTGGTTGCCGATGGCCATTTTCGTGAAGATCTGTATTATCAGTTGAATGTTGTGCCGATAAATATTCCTGCGCTGCGCGATCATCATGAAGATGTACCGGAGTTACTCAATTACTATATTAACCATTTTGTTGAACAGGACAACCTGCCATACCGTAAATTTTCGATGGCGGCACAAAATGCACTGCGTAATCACCGCTGGCCTGGGAACCTGCGTGAACTTAAAAACCTGGTGCAGCGTTTACTTATTGTTGGCGCCGGTGCGGAAATTGATGTAACAGAAATTAACAATGCACTTGGACAGGTTGATGAATCAAGTGGCTCTCTGACACAACCTGACTTTAACCTGCCATTGCGTGAAGCCCGGGAACAGTTTGAAAGAAACTATATTATTCATCAACTTAAGCTTTATAAAGGCAGTGTGGGCAAAGCCGCAAAGGCTATCGGGCTGGAACGTACTCACCTGTATCGTAAGCTACGTGCGCTTGAAATAGACCCGAAACATCTCGACAGTGACTGATTAGTTGCTATAGTTAAAACAGTCGTAAGTGTTGTACTGTTTTATGCCTTGTGGTGAGTAGTTAAAAGCATGTTTAAAAAATTGTCTGCTGTCCGATTCTCCCTTTTTGCACTAATAATTATTCTGTTAGCCGGGTTAAATTTGCTGAACAGTGCCAGCGTTACCGCAGCGGCAAAACAAACCTTTCATAAAACCCGCCAGGCAAAAACCACGGTCTTTACTTACCGTTTTACAACGGCAAATGGCAGGCAAAACCAGCTTGGGTT
>JALTLP010000319.1 GCA_027001895.1 Chromatiales bacterium
ACCCGGCCATTGAATTACTTACTGCCGCTTTAACAGTGACCGTTGTTTTACAATTTGGTTTAACTTTGCAGGGCTTGTTTGCCGTACTGCTTACCTGTAACCTTATAGCACTAAGCGGCATAGACATAGATCATCAGTATTTACCTGACAACCTGACACTTCCTTTTATATGGCTGGGTTTATTTCTTAACAGTTTCAACTTATTTGTTGATTTACACAGTGCGGTTATCGGTGCTATTGCCGGTTATCTAAGCTTGTGGATTGTTTACCAGGTATTTAAATTACTAACAAAAAAAGAAGGGATGGGATACGGTGACTTCAAACTGCTTGCCCTGT
The DNA here is from genome assembly GCA_027001895.1 of Chromatiales bacterium. GTDB lineage: Bacteria > Pseudomonadota > Gammaproteobacteria > UBA6429 > Thiohalophilaceae > SZUA-37. The sequence continues at coordinate 337 of JALTLP010000319.1, forward strand.
TCGGTGCCTGGTTTGGCTGGCAATCAATTCCTCTTATTATCGTTCTGTCTTCAGTCGCCGGAGCTGTTATTGGTATCTCATTAATTATCTTCAAAAACCAGTCCCTTGGCAAAAAGATCCCGTTCGGCCCTTATCTTGCTATTGCCGGCTGGATATTTATGCTTTGGGGTAACGCAATCAATACCTGGTATCTGCACTACGTTGCTGTTCTTTAACTTTTGTTTTGTACTTTCATTCTAATCAACCAGAAACTCACGCATGATAAAAATTGGACTAACAGGGGGTATAGGCTGCGGAAAAACAACGGTCAGTAATCTGTTTGCTGAATATAACCAGAATAATGATGAAGATGTTGTTGCTATCATTGATACCGATATCATCGCTCGCCAGATTGTTACTCCGGGAACCCCTGCCTATCAGCAAATACGCGATCTGTTTGGTGACAATATTCTCAATAAAGACACGACGATAAACCGGGCCATACTGCGTAAACTGGTTTTTAATAACCCTGACTCCAGAATTGCACTTAACAAAATTACACACCCGGCCATACAAAAGGAAGTACAGGAAAAACTTGGTAAGCTTGATGTAAAATACTGTATTATCGTCATTCCTCTGCTGCTTGAAACAGAGTCCGATTACAAACTCGACCGTATCCTGGTCATTGACTGTGATGAAAGTCTGCAACTCTCACGTACCGCCAAAAGAGACAGAATTTCTGAACAAGATGTAAAGCTTATTCTTCAGGCCCAGGCCAGCCGTCAGCAACGCTTAAAATACGCTGATGATATAATTTCTAACAATGGTGATATAGACTCCCTGAGAAAACAGGTTGAACAACTCCACCATTTATACCTGAACATAGAAAAATAGTATAAATTCCGTTAATCCTGCATATTTTTTTTTTATCTTTTTTTATATAATCGAATACTATGGATGAAATAGTCACATATGAACTACCCTTAAATGAACGTATACGTACGTTTATGCGCCTTGAGCATTTGTTCAGTCAGGCATCCTATACCCTGCGTGGTTATTCAACATGGGATAGCCGTGCAACCCTGTCTTCACTGGTTGATATCCTCGAATTACTTGCAAGAAGTGACTTTAAAAATGAGCTGTTCAAAGAGCTCGAATATCTGCACAATTCACTTTCTACCCTGAGTAATACACCCGGTGTTGACCTCGAACAATTAACAACCGTACTTGATCAACTCAATGAATCCATTAATTCACTACATCAGACAGACGGGCAACTGGGTGCCGAACTCAGAGCTAACGAGCTTATTGCTTCACTTATTCAACGTCATACTGTTATTAGTGGCAGCTGTGTATTTGATTTGCCTGCATACCATTTATGGTTACAACAACCTGCCGAATCTCGTATCCAGAAAATTGAACACTGGTATGACAGTTTAAAGATAGTAAATAAACCTGTTGCACTTATACTGGGTATCCTGCGAGAAAGCAGTTCAGCAAACCCGCAAGTTGCTGAAAGTGGTTTTTACCAGCATTCTTTGGATAAAAATACTGATACAAAACTTATCCGCGTATCTGTTAACAAACAGCTACCATATTATGCTGAACTCAGTGGCGGCAAACATCGCTTTACCGTCCGTTTTCTGGAACCCAGAGAAACTGGCAGACCCATGCAAACCAACGACAATGTCAATTTTCAACTGAACTGTTGCAGTATATAAATGAATAAAATAATAAAATGCCCGACCTGCAAAAAAGAACTTGCCTGGACAAAAGAATCGGTCTGGCGACCGTTTTGTTGTGAACGCTGTAAATTGATTGACCTTGGTGAATGGGCCAGTGAAAACCACCGAATTGCTGGTGAACCCGCTTTACCTGCTGAAGCAGATACAGACTATCAAAACTTCAGCAACCTGCCAAAAGAATAAATACCAGAAGAATAAATATTTAACCTGGTCTGGCTATTATTTTATTTGCAACGGAATAACCGCTTTGTAAAGGCTGTCACTTGTAGCAACTTCAAGTTGCATTTCCCAGTCAGTTCGCTTGCTTGTACAAACAGGCAATAAGACCGAAGTTTGCCAGTAAGTATTGTTCGTTGGGTTCCGCCTTTTAATATAAAAACGGTTAAACCCCATGTCCATTGATTTCATGGAAAACTGCACAGACATACTTTCAATCTTTTTATCGAAACCCTCCATATTTAACTTCAGAAAAAATTTATGCATTGTTCGGGGCGTTTCGTTAAACTTCAGCCGGATAACATCGAGGCCTGAAGATAAACGACATTCCAGCTTCTTAAAGTTACAATGATTAGCCATAACCAGTTGAATAACTTTTCTATTGTCACTATTAACTGATGTTGCATTTAGAAAATATTTAGAAGAAATTATTCCAACAATAATAACAATCACAAGGGTAGCAAATTGGTATATCTGTTTCATTTTATTCATCCCAGAATTCACGAATAGCTGCAATCCCATATGCTCCAGTTTTTTTTGTTTCAGCAAGCATTGATTTTTTCATACCACCGAGGGCAAAAACAGGAATATCAGAGTGCTTAACCAGTTCCGTTAAGCCATCCCAGCCAAGCGTTGTTTGACATAGATGACTTGTGGTATGAAAAACAGGTGAAACAACAACAAGGTCTGCTTTTATACGACTAGCCTGTTCCAGTTCCGCTTTGTTATGAACTGAAGCTGCAAGTATTTTATTATCATCAACAGGTCGTGATGAATAATCAAATAATCGCTTACTGTTAAGGTGTATGCCATCAATATCACGTTTATCCAGAAATGTAATGTCCGAATTAACAATTAACTTTGTATTTTTTGCTTTACAAAGCTGCAGTGACACATCAATAAAGTCCAGGATATTTTCTGTTTCGGGATTCAGTCGGCATTGCAGTAAAACAGGCTGCCTTGTCAGGCATTGATGCAGCTTACTTGTGTAATCTTCTAAACCTGTATACTGACCCGTAATTGCATAATAAACAGGATAATTCAGGCAATTAAGAATACCGCGATTTGCTACCGGAAAATCGTAATGACTTAATTCTGATAATGCTAACCAACGAATTTCCTGGCCTTGTGGGCTATGTGCAACACCATCAAAGCTATCAACCAGCCATACATCGAGTAATACATTCTTGTCCGGATACTGATAAGCAAGTTTAACCAGCGGTTCTGCCTGTTTTATATGAATATCCAGCTCTTCATATAATTCACGTTTAAGCGCAGCGAATACCGATTCACCCGCTTCGACTTTACCACCGGGAAATTCCCACAACCCACCCTGATGTAAATGATCATGACGTTTAGAGACAAGATACTGTCCTTGCTTGTTACAAATTACGCCAACGGCTACATGTACTTGATCATTCACGGAACAGGAACCGGTTTATGAAAATAGTATTAATAAAGAAAAGATATGGGCATGGATCGCAGTCACTACTACGAACGATACTCTGCATTAATTTTTACATAGTCATATGAAAAATCACAGGTCCATATTGTCGAGCTTGCCGCGCCACGATTCATGCGAATATCAACCGTAATTTCGGTCTGTTGCATAACCTGCTGGCCTGATTCTTCAGTATAGGTTGCGGAACGACCACCCTTTTCAACTATACATACATCATTAAGATAAATTTCCAGCTTGTTAACATCCAGATCTTTTACTCCGGTACGACCTACCGCGGCCAGGATTCGCCCCCAGTTCGGGTCACTTGCAAAAAAAGCGGTCTTAACCAGCGGTGAGTGGGCAACAGTATAGGCAACCCTGTCTGATTCGCGGCTATTCTCAGCACCCGATACTTTGATCGTAATAAGCTTGGTTGCACCCTCGCCGTCACGCACCAGTGCTTTTGCAAGTAATTCAGCAACCTTGTTTAGCGCTTGCTGAAAATCATTTACGTTTAATTCTGAAATAACAACATTACTCTGGCCAGTTGCGGCCAGTACACAGGCATCGTTAGTCGAGGTGTCGCCATCAACCGTAATACGATTAAACGAAACGTTAGCGGCATTAACTAAACACTGATCAAGCAATGGCTTTTCAATTTTGGCATCGGTTGTAATATAGGCCAACATGGTAGCCATATCCGGGCGAATCATTCCAACACCCTTTGCAATACCGGTAATGGTGACAACCTGATTGGCAATACTGACCTGACACGATACCCCTTTAGGTACAGTATCCGTTGTCATGATGGCATTCGCTGCTGCCTGCCAATGGTGAGGATTTAAATCCAGCTTTAAGTCTGGAATAACGGTTTTTATTTTATCAACAGGCAGATTTTCACCAATAACACCGGTTGAAAAAGGCAGTACCTGTTCAGCTTTGCATCCCATTTCTGCAGCTATTAATTCACAACAGGCATTCGCATTATCAAGTCCTGTTTTTCCGGTACCGGCATTGGCATTACCTGCATTTATTAACAGGTATGCCGGCGTAGCTTGTGCAATATGCTCTTTGGCAACAGTAACCGGTGCAGCACAAAATGCATTTTGAGTAAAAATAGCCGAACATGTAGAACCCGCTGACAGTTCAATTAAAGCGATATCCGTTCTATCACAATAACAAATACCCGCAGCAGCGGTTGCCAGTTGCACACCTGCAACCGGTAACATGTGATCTATATCTTCTATTATATTTAATTGCTTCACGATTTTTTTAACTAATTAAAATTTTAACGCCTGTTTAGCTTAACCTGCCATGACATTGTTTGTATTTTTTACCTGAGCCACAAGGACAAGGCTCATTGCGGCCAACTTTACGACCTTCACGTACAAAGGGCTCATGCTCTTCATCAGCCGCTTCTTCTCCCTCGGTCAGGGCAGACGCTTCATCATGTTGAAATTCCATATCGGTATCAAGACCACGACGTCTTTGTTCTTCGAGTGCCGCAACTTCTTCTTCACTGCGAACCTCAACCCGGCTCAGAACCGTAACTACTTCGTGTTTTATTCTTTCAAGTAAATCAACAAACAGTTCAAATGCCTCTCGCTTATATTCCTGCTTTGGATTTTTTTGAGCATAACTTCTCAGGTGAATACCCTGCCTGAGCTGATCCATCGTCGCAAGATGCTCGCGCCACTGGTGATCCAGAACCTGTAACATAACTGCTTTTTCAATATGGCGGATAACTTCAGCACCGGATTCCTGTTCTTTTTTCTCATAGGCGGCCTCGACTTCCTGCAAAACTTTTTCTCGAAGCGATTCTTCATGCAGAGTATCGTCCTGTTTAAGCCAGCCACGTATATCGAGTTTTAGACCAAACTCATCTTCCATCGCTTCTTCAAGCCCGGCAAGATTCCATTGCTCTTCCATACTTTGTTGCGGGATATAATTATTAATCACCGAATAAACAACTTCAAAACGCATATCTTTTATTTCATCGGAAATATCGGTTTCTTCCATTAATTCATTACGCTTACGATAAATTTCCTTGCGCTGATCGTTTGCGACATCATCGTATTCAAGCAGGTTCTTACGTGCATCAAAGTTGTGCCCTTCAACCTTACGTTGCGCATTTTCAATAGCTCGACTCACCCATGGATGTTCAATTGCTTCGTTTTCCTGCATACCGAGTCGTTGCATAATAGAAGCCATCTTTTCTGATGCAAAGATACGCATTAGATTATCTTCCAGCGACAAATAAAAACGTGTCGATCCCGGATCACCCTGTCGACCCGCACGACCACGTAACTGGTTATCGATACGTCGTGATTCGTGACGTTCTGTACCAATAATACGCAAGCCACCGGCTTCAAGCACCTGTTTATGCCTTTGTTCCCAGTCTTTCTTTAACTTTTCAATTTTTATATCGTCTGGTTTGTTGAGCCTGTCAATTTCAGAATCCAGATTACCCCCCAGAACAATATCGGTACCACGACCGGCCATATTGGTTGCTATTGTTACCGCTCCAGGCAAACCCGCCTGGGCGACTATGTCCGCTTCGCGAGCATGTTGTTTGGCATTTAATACTTCGTGTTTAATTTTTTCTTTCTTCAGAACACCGTGTAAAAATTCGGACACTTCAATCGATGCCGTACCGACCAGCACAGGCTGCTTACGTTGCTGGCAATCCTTTATGTCTTCAATAATCGCTCTGAATTTTTCTTGCTGTGTCAGAAAAATCTGGTCAACCTGGTCGATACGAATCATTTCCCGGTGAGTCGGTATAACAACTACTTCCAGTCCATAAATTTGCTGGAATTCATACGCTTCGGTATCAGCCGTACCGGTCATACCCGACAATTTTTCATACAACCTGAAATAATTCTGGAAAGTAATCGAAGCAACTGTCTGGTTTTCCTGCTGAATATGTACCCCTTCTTTTGCTTCTATTGCCTGGTGTAATCCATCTGACCAGCGACGACCATGCATGGTTCGGCCGGTAAATTCATCAACAATAACAATTTCATTATTTGAAACAATGTAGTCAACATTTTTCTGAAACAACACATGCGCCCTTAAAGCAGAGTTAACATGGTGTACCAGACCAATATTTGCCGGGTTATATAAGCTTTCTCCTTCTGCAAGTAAACCCGCTTCAGTCAACATTTCTTCTACATGTTGATGGCCTTCTTCACTTAAATGAATTTGTTTGTTTTTTTCTTCAACCGAATAGTCACCCGGACCATCTTCTTCTTCCTGCTTTACCAGTTTAGGTACCAACTGATTAATTTTAAAATAAAGTTCCGAACTGTCTTCAGCCGGGCCGGAAATAATTAACGGTGTTCTTGCTTCATCAATCAGGATTGAATCAACTTCGTCGACCACAGCAAAATTATGACCACGCTGGAATTTATCCGCCACTTCAAAAGCCATGTTGTCTCGCAGGTAGTCAAAACCATATTCATTATTGGTACCATATGTAATATCGGCTGCATAAGCGCTGCGTTTTTCATCCGGTTCCTGGTCAGCAACGACCACGCCAACCGACATGCCCAGAAAGTTATATAACTTACCCATCCACTCTGCATCACGTTTAGCAAGGTAGTCGTTTACTGTTACAACATGCACGCCCTTACCTTCTATTGCATTGAGATATACCGGCAATGTAGCCATCAGGGTTTTACCTTCACCGGTACGCATTTCAGCAATCTTGCCCTGGTGTAAGACCATACCGCCAATCAGTTGCACATCAAAGTGGCGCATACCCAGCACACGTTTACTTGCTTCACGGACTGTTGCAAAAACTTCCGGCAGGATATCGTCCAGCGTTTTCCCATCTTTGAGTTGCTGTCGGAATTTGTCAGTTTGCTGTTTTAATTCATCATCGGACAGTGGCTCTAGCTGTGCTTCGAGGGCATTTATTTGATCAACGATTTTCTTCAGCTGTTTAATATAACGCTCATTGCGACTACCAAAAATTTTCTTTACAACTTTCCCGAACATGAAAAAACTTCCTGATTAACTAGTTATTAAATTCAATTATCTATAAATGAGGGCCAAGAATATACGCCAATCATACCTAATATAAACGTGTTATTTTACGCTATATGGACCGGGTTTGTCTGATTTGGTTTCTGAATCCATTGATTTAACAGATATATTGCCGATTGCATCAATTTGCAATGGGGTGTGAGGAAAATCCAGTTCCGTTAGCTGTTTTATCAACCTTGCTGCTCGCCGACGTTTATCAAGCTGTGGGCCTCCGGGGCGTATTTGTCGGGCAGAAATAATCTTACCAGCCTCAAATTCCCCATCCTGATTAATATTGACGGATAAAATCGGTGCCAAACCATTTTTACCTGCCACGTTAATTCCCAGAGTTGTGCAGAAATTACCGAGACTATAGGCAATTAAACGCCCCTGATATAACTCCAACGCACGTGGAACATGTGGGCCATGGCCTAAAATAAGGTCGGCACCTGCATCAATCGCAGTATGTGCAAATAACGCAACATCGCCCCGGTTTTCACCGTGAAAATACTCCGTTTTGAAGGGCACCCGGGTATGCTTGTCGCCTTCGGCGCCAGCATGAAATGAAACAATAACAATATCATACTGCCCAGACAGTTCTGTTATTTTGTGGCGAACATAGTCCAGATCTAAAAAGTCATGCGCACCCCGGAAGGGGGCAAAACCAATCAGCACGATATCCAGTCCCTTCATTTGCCAGCGGGCTATATCACCTTCAAGGCCAGAATGTTTAATACCCGCCTGATCCAGAGTTTGCATGGTAAGTAAGCGTCCACTATCACCAAAGTCACGGGCATGATTGTTGGCAAGACTCATTACGTCGAAACCGGCTTCAACCAGATAGCTCACATAACGGGGTGGCATTCTGAAAACATAGCAGCGCCGAACATCTGGACAGGCCTTTTCGGCTTTGCCCGCCGCACCAAAAGTAGCTTCTAAATTGCCAAAAGTAATATCGGCCTGGCGTAAAACAGGAGCCACATATTTAAGTAACTCCCTGCCATCGTTCGCTGCCAGACGATAATCAGGGTAATCCGTCCCCAGCATGATATCGCCAACAGCCATAATCTTAAGGCTGGCTTTTGGGCGAAGCTTTGCAACAGCGATGGGATTAGTGGTTTTGCCTTCATCGGCAGCGGTTGACTGTTCATCAAAATCAGCTTTATTTGAACCTATAGTGGCTTGCCGAGGTTCCATATTTGAGCATGCCGACACAAAAGCGACTGCTATCAAGATAAGAACTAACTCTATCTTTTTGATTTTATTAAAATATTTATAAGGAGTGTGTTTCACAGCAATATTTACTGCCTTAAACAAAACCGGGCTTAACAGATTTCTGTTAAGCCCGGCATCAGTGTTAAACGAATTTAATTTTACAAATTATTTTGCGCTTGCTTTTAAAATATAGCGTTTTGGGTTAACCGCGCGACCATTATTCAGCACTTCAAAGTGCACATGTGGCCCAGTTGAACGACCCGTGGTACCCATTTTAGCCAGAACCTGACCCTTTTTAATGGTATCACCAACCTTCACATTTATTTTCAGGCAATGCCCATAGCGAGTAGAAATACCTTTACCGTGGTTTACCTCAACCAGATTACCATAACCTGAACGGCGTCCGGCAAAGGTTACAACACCCGATGCGACGGCAACAATATCAGACCCCAGTTTACCCGCAAAATCAATACCGGAATGATGAACCCGACGACCCGTGAACGGATCCGTACGAATACCAAAGTATGAGGATAACCAGCCACGTGAAATTGGACGACCAGCGGGTTCGACTTCAGCCTGAAGGTTGTTGGTCATCATCATGGTTTCTAATACATTAAGTTGCTGGCTACGATTATCCAGCTGATTTGACAGGTCGTTCAGAGCACCTAAAAAGTCTTTAATTTCCATAGACTTACCTTGTTGCTCCAGAGTGTTCGCCGGGCCACCTTGTGCGGGTGGTTGCGAGAAATCAAATTCACCACGTTCCAGCTTGGCCATCGCGGTTAGCCGTGAACCCAGTGCATCAAGTCGAATAACGTGAGCCTGTAACTTACCCAGACGCAAAGCAAGCGCATCCATATTTTCACGCGCATCCTGAGTGGCTTCATCAATTTTTAAACGTTGGGAATCAATTTCGGTTTGGTAGGCAATATTTAAATCATCGGGGTTAGCACGCATACTCTGAGAACCCAGCTGGTAGCCAACATAAAGTAAGCCAACGGGCAGAATTAAAAAACAGCCCACGACGAAAGCGGCCAGCTTTTTCGAGTCCATGACATAGAGCCCTGAACAGCCTCGTTTTTTCCTAAGTAGTACTATATTCATATGCATACAACCTTAAAACATATATATTGTTATCGGTCAGAATCACTGAACCTTTATAAATATTAGCATGTACTTCCATACTGTAAAGTAAGATGTACATTTAACTTTTTGCTGCAACCTATTAATTAGTATGAAATTACCCAAACAAATTAACAAGCTTCTTTACCGCAAAAATTCAAATATTGTGGGCCTTATCACACAAGCAAAGCAGATTGAGTTTTTGAACAATATCCTGCTTAACTTGCTGCCTTCACCGCTGCCCTTGCATTGCAATCTTGGCAAAATAGACAGACAAACACTGACAATCATTGTTGATTCGCCAACCTGGTCAGCCCGGTTACGCTATTGTATCCCTGATTTGCTGGCCAAGCTAAAACACCACTCACACTATTTTATTCCGGTTAAGAATATTGAAATAAAAGTGAAACCGCGTTGGCATACAAAACCAGTACAAAACACGCTTAAACCCGCTCCTATTTCACAAAAAACAGCCCATTGCCTCGTGGAGACAGCAAATACGATTGAAAACAAGGCGATTAAAAAAGCGCTACTTAAAATAGCTCAAAACGCTAAATAAGGTATTGTTTTATATTAACTTTTTCTTATATACACTTATTCTATGTAAGATATTACCTACAC
>JALTLP010000320.1 GCA_027001895.1 Chromatiales bacterium
TAAACGCCTGGCGAAGCCGTTCTGCCAACTTTAATAGCCATACAATACTGATATTATTAGCTTTTTTTATGGTATTTGGCACAAAAGCCAATGAGCTTAATATCCCGGATATTGGCGATACCGCCGCAACAGCACTCACGTTACAGGATGAAAAACGCATGGGTGAAGCGGTTGTACGCAATATTCGGCGTGCCGAAAAACTTGTTGATGACCCATTACTAACAGGATATATCAATAACTTAGGTAATAAGCTGGTTTCTGTAAGCAGTAATAACCGTTATAAATTCAAATTTTTTATTGTCGATGATAAAAGCATTAATGCCTTTGCCCTTCCAGGCGGATTTATCGGTGTACATTATGGCTTGATTGAAGCAACACGAAATGAAAGTGAGCTGGCTTCGGTTCTGGCCCATGAAATTGCCCACGTTACCCAGCGACACCATGCAAGAGCTTATGACCTGGGTAAAGATTACCAGACGCCCGTATTAGCCGCACTCATTGCAGCCATCATCCTTGGGGCAAATGGCAACGAACTCGGTCAGGCAGCTATGGCCAGTATTGCCGGCGGCACAGCACAAATGACGATAAACTTTACCCGCTCAAACGAAAAAGAAGCGGATCGACTCGGGATTAAAATGCTCAACCGTGCTGGTTATGACGCACACAGCATGGCCAGCTTCTTCGAGCAAATGTACAATAATTCACGCCTGTATGGATCGCAGGGGCCTGAGTTTTTACGCACTCACCCGGTGACCCAAAATCGCATGGCAGAAGCCAAACAACGCGCCAGCCAGATGCCCCTGCACCAGCCACCGTCGTCCGAAATGTATTTCCTGATGAAACAGCGTATCGAAATACTTAATCAACACGACCCGAAAAAGCTGCTAAAACATTATTCCTTGCAGCTTAAAAACAAAACTTACAGCAACAGGGAGGCTACCCTGTATGCTTATGCCATTGCACTATTACGCAACAACAAAACGGCCGAAGCCCGGAAAATTATTACTCAACTACGTAAAATAAACCCTACCCGGATAGCCTATATACTGGTAGCGGCAAAAATTGCAGAAAAATCCGGGCAACAAAAACACGCAATACGAATATATCAGAGTGCGCTCGACGACTTTCCTGGTAATGACTCTCTTACCCTGAGTTATGTCAACCTGCTTATTAAAAAAGGCGATTACCGGGCAGCAAAAACATTGCTCGACAGCCATTTACGCCAGCCTTCCGAGTTGCCTGTGCTTTATAAAAATCTGTCACTTGTGGAAGCGAAACTTGGCAATATGGCGATCTCACATGAAGCAATGGCAAAGTACTATTATGCTATCGGTCAGACCCACCAGGCACTTAGTCATATAAATTTGGCGCTCAAGACAGCTAATCTGGATTTCTATACCGAAAGCCGACTGAGTGCGCGCAAAAAAGAACTACAGTCAGAAATAAAAATACTTGCACAACGAAAAATCTGAAACACATAAGCGCTCTGTATCCAGAACTCGTCAAAATACCCACTTAGTATAGTTTACTACTTTCTAATTTACTTAATTATTAGTAAACACTTGCCTTAAATTTGCGTTCATGTATGCTTGGATTCAGGTGTTGTTGCCAAGCGTAATCGGCACCCGCCAGTAACTTGGCAACAAAACAAAAATATTAGTTAGTCTGATTTTAGATTAATAAACATATCGATACTTGAACGAGGAGGAAAACCATGCGGAAACCCGTCATGATCGTCGCTGCCGCAAGTGCAATTGCAGTTGTTCTGAGCTCTATGAGCTTCGCACCTGTTGCCTTAGCAGATTCAGACCTAGTCGCGACAGGTAAAAAAATTGCTGAAAATCGCAAGAAAGGCAATTGCTTTACATGTCACTCTTATAAAGGTGCACACCTTGCCGGTAATATTGGCCCACCATTGGTTGCAATGAAGGCCCGTTTCCCGGACAAAGCCAAGCTAAGAGCACAAATTTATGATGCAACTAAAGCTAACCCAAATACTATGATGCCTCCATTTGGCAAACACGCCATCCTTTCTGACAAAGAAATCGATGCTGTTGTTGAATGGGTTCTTACTCTGTAAGACAACACATAATAAAAATTTTAGGAGAATTAAATATGCAACGCAGAACCTTTTTAAAAGGCAGCTTAGCAAGCGGTACAGTCGCTGTTGCGATGGGTGCTGGCTTATTAAGCCCACGCGCTGTTTTAGCAGCCTGGCCTAAAAGCGCCTTTGAAGCTAAATCCATACCCGATGCGTTATCGGCTATTTATGGAAACTCAGCAACCAGCCCCAGTGGCGACATTAAAATTAAAGCCCCGGACATTGCTGAAAACGGCGCGGTTGTTCCAGTAACAATCACAACCGGCATTTCAGGTATTACGGACATTGCCATTATCGTTGAGAAAAATCCCTCACCGTTAACCGCTAACTTTAAACTGTCTAGCAGTTCAAAAGGCTTTGTGGCAACCCGTGTGAAAATGGGTAAAACATCGAATGTGATTGCCGTGGTGAAAGCCGGCGGTAAACTCTATTCTGCCCGCAAAGATGTCAAAGTAACTATCGGTGGTTGTGGCGGTTAATCCGTCCTTAAACGAGGAGAATAATTATGGCGAAGTCAATTCGTGTACGTGCTAACGCTAAAGGCGGCGTGGTACTGGTAAAAGCGCTGCTGACCCATCCGATGGAAACAGGTCGGCGTAAAAACAAAAAAACAGGTAAGAAAGTCCCTGCTCACTTTATTCAGGAAGTTAACTGTACTCACAACGGTAAAACCGTGA
>JALTLP010000321.1 GCA_027001895.1 Chromatiales bacterium
GAGTCTGAAATTGTTGCCGGTTTCCATGTTGATTATTCCGGTATGGCATTCGCGGTATTTTTCCTTGCGGAATACGCAAATATTATTCTTATTGCAGCCCTCACGTCACTGATGTTTTTTGGCGGCTGGATGTCACCGTTTGGTTCAATGGCCGATAATGCAATTTTAGGTGATGGTACGCACTGGTTTATTTTAAAAACCATGTTCTTTATTTATGTCTTCCTCTGGTTCCGTGCAACTTTTCCACGTTATCGTTATGACCAGATTATGCGACTGGGCTGGAAAGTATTTATTCCGGTTACCATTGTCTGGCTGTTTGTTGAAGCCGTTATGGTTGTTATGCAGGTAGGCCCGTGGGCTGTTGCCGCAACACCAGCAGTTGGCGTGGGGTAGAGATACAGATATGAGAATGATTAAACACTATTTAAAAAGCTTTCTGTTTCTGGAATTAATTCAGGGCTTAATGGTAACCGGTAAATATCTTTTTAAACGAAAGATTACCCTGCAGTACCCTGAGCAGAAAACACCTATTTCTCCGCGTTTTCGCGGCCTGCATGCGCAGCGTCGTTATGCCAATGGTGAAGAACGTTGTATTGCCTGTAAATTATGTGAGGCGGTCTGCCCGGCACTGGCAATTACCATTGATGTAGAAGAGCGTGATGACGGTACACGCCGCACATCTCGTTATGATATTGATTTATTTAAATGTATTTACTGCGGTTTCTGTGAAGAGGCCTGCCCGGTAGATGCCATCGTTGAAACCGATGTTTTTGAATACCATTTTGAAAATCGCGGTGAAAATATAATGACCAAAGATAAGCTGTTATCAGTTGGCGATAAATACGAAGAGTCGATAGCGGCAAATCGTGCAGCAGATGCACCTTATAGATAGGCTTTATATTTTGTAGGTGCTCCTTCAGGTGCACAAAAGCGGAATATAAAGCGTCATCTCCGATACAGTCATTCGGGAATGACGGGCTTACAAAATTACGTGTCCTTGCGTTAATTCGCGGACAAAATGTTTTAAAAAACTGGAACACAATATGACATTTTTCGAAGTCGTCTTTTATGCTTTTTCTGCCTTAATGGTGGTGGCTGCATTGGGCGTGGTGAGTGCTCGCAATCCGGTGCATTCAGCACTTTTTCTGGTGCTTACCTTCTTTGCTACTTCGGCTATCTGGCTATTGCTGGAAGCCGAGTTTCTGGCGATTACGCTGGTGCTGGTTTATGTGGGTGCGGTAATGGTGTTGTTCCTGTTCGTGGTGATGATGCTGGATATTAATATTACCCGTATGCGTGAAGGTATTATGCGTTATGCGCCCTTTGGTGTTGCTATTGCGATACTACTCATCGTGCAAATGATTATGGTAGTGGGTCCTGAAAACTTCGGTCTGCAGGCATTTGCCTTGCCGCAACCTCATGCAGCCGATTACAGCAATACAAAAGAACTGGGTCGTGTGCTTTATACCGATTATGTTTATGCATTTGAACTGGCCTCAGTGATATTACTGGTCGCAATAGTTGCGGCAATTACATTAACAATGCGTCGTCGTCCGAACACCCGTCATCAAATACCGGGTGAACAGGTGAAGGTGTTAAAAGAAGATCGTTTACGTATTGTAAAAATGAAGTCGGAGGGCAAGCAGTGATCCCATTATCCAGTTACCTGATTCTTGGCGCGATTCTGTTTTCAATTAGTATTGCCGGTATTTTTATTAATCGTAAAAATGTTATTGTGCTTTTAATGTGCATCGAGCTGATGCTGTTAGCGGTGAATATTAACTTTATTGCGTTCTCCCATTTCCTCGGTGACAGCGCAGGCCAGGTTTTTGTTTTCTTTATACTCACGGTGGCAGCAGCCGAGGCCGCCATTGGCCTGGCGATACTGGTCGTCGTGTTCCGTAGCCGACAGACTATTAATGTGTCTGAACTGAATACGATGAAGGGCTAGAAATAATGAATATGGAACTTATATATCTGGCCATACCTTTAGCATCATTATTCGGTGCGATAATGGCGGGTTTCTTTGGTAAAGTCATTGGTCGTTGCGGCGCGCATACGGTAACCATTGCCGGTGTGGCAACATCTTTTGTGCTTTCACTTCTGGCTTATAACCATATTGTGCTTGAGTCCGGTGATATTTATAACCAGACTATTTATACCTGGATGGTCAGTGACGGGCTGAAATTTGAAGTCGGATTCCTGGTTGATCAGCTAACGGTTATGATGATGTGTGTGGTAACCGGTGTGTCTTTAATGGTGCACGTATATACCATTGGCTACATGCATGATGACCCGGGTTACCAGCGTTTCTTCAGTTATATTTCCCTGTTTACTTTTTCCATGCTGATGCTGGTTATGTCGAATAACTTCCTGCAGCTGTTTTTTGGCTGGGAAGCGGTGGGTCTGGTCTCATACCTGCTGATTGGTTTCTGGTACAAAAAAGAAACAGCTATTTATGCCAACCTGAAAGCCTTTCTGGTTAACCGTGTAGGTGATTTTGGTTTTATTCTGGGTATTGCTGCCGTGGTTATGTATGCCGGTAGCCTGGATTACAACGAAGTGTTTGCCGCTGCGCCGCAAATATCGACTCAGGTTATGGATATCGGTTTTGGTAGCTGGTCTGTCGTTACTGTAATTTGTATTCTGTTATTTGTTGGTGCCATGGGTAAATCAGCACAGTTTCCGCTGCATGTATGGCTGCCGGATTCAATGGAAGGCCCGACACCTATTTCGGCACTGATTCACGCAGCGACCATGGTAACCGCGGGTATCT
>JALTLP010000322.1 GCA_027001895.1 Chromatiales bacterium
GTTCTGACTAACAAACTTGTTCACGACCCCAGTGTACAGTTAAGCCGTGCCGCTTATGATGGCCGTGATGAAATGCTTAACCTTGCCCAGGAACTTTTCAACCTGAATCCTGATAACAATTAAAACCCCTTACGTTGTAAACAAATGAAAGCATCTATAAAAGCGAAACTCGAAAGCCTGTCTGAACGCCTTGAAGAAATTAATGCCTTGATGGCAGACCCTGATGTGATCGGCGACCAGAACCAGTTTCGTGCGCTGTCAAAAGAATATGCCCAGGTCAACCCGGTTATCGCCTGTTTTAATGATTACCAGACGGCTCTTGCCGATAAAGAAGAAGCGCAAAACATGCTAAAGGACGACGATGCAGACATGCGCGAGATGGCACAGGAAGAATTAAAAGATGCCAATCAACGGATAGAAACACTCGAACAACAACTGCAAATTCTAATGTTGCCGGTAGACCCAAACGAAGGCAAAAATGTTTTCCTCGAAATTCGTGCCGGTGCCGGTGGCGACGAAGCGTCTATCTTTGCTGGCGATTTATTCCGTATGTATTCCCGTTATGCAGAAAAACGCGGCTGGAAAATGGAAATTATTAACGAAAACCGTGGCGAGCACGGTGGCTATAAAGAAATTATCAGCCGTATTAGCGGTGATGATGTTTATGCAAGATTAAAGTTTGAATCCGGTGGCCACCGTGTACAACGTGTTCCCGAAACAGAATCACAGGGGCGGGTACATACCTCGGCCTGCACCGTTGCCATTATGCCAGAAGCCGACGAAGTGGAAGAAAACGAAGTTAATATGGGCGACTTACGTGTCGATACTTTCCGCGCCTCCGGTGCCGGTGGTCAGCATGTTAATAAAACCGACTCCGCGATTCGTTTAACCCATATTCCAACCGGTATTGTTGTTGAATGCCAGGACGAACGTTCGCAACATAAAAATAAAGCACGCGCCCTGTCGGTTTTGCAGGCCAAGCTATTCCAGATAGAACAGGACAAACAACAGGCAGAACAATCTGCAACACGCAAGTTGTTAGTGGGTAGCGGGGATCGTTCTGAACGCATTCGCACTTATAACTTTCCGCAGGGTCGCTTAACCGACCACCGTATCAATTTAACCCTGTATAAACTCGACGATATTATGCAAGGTGACCTCGACGAAGTAATTGACCCGCTTATCAGCGAAGACCAGGCCGATATGCTGGCATCGATGGGTGAAGAATAAATAATTTACCTCGGCAGTAAACGCACCACATTAAGATCGTGCCACCTTTTCATCCCTGAAATAAAGTATTCGACTAACAATATAGCGAATGTTGTTGGATAGTTATAAAGTTTTTACTCTGATGCCAGATATGAATTGAATTTTATTGCATTATCTAACTCAATAAGCTTTTGATTTGCTTTCATAAGTTGATTAGATGACGAAAAAGAAACAATTTCATTAACAGTCTCGATAATACAGCAGAAGATAAACAAACAATTAATATTATGGCTGGTAGGTTTACTTTATTTTCTAAGTAAATTAGCACCGCCGTATCTATTTGAACTGCAGCTACCTTTTCTTACTCGAATAGGAGAAAAGGCACCGTCACTTTTATATGCTATTCTGCCAAATGTAAGGCTTATATTCCAAATATCCCAACCCCAATGTCTGCTTAAATGCTTTCTATTGTTATAAACGATTTTTTTATTTTTATTGTCTCGTGCGACTAATATAAAATGTCTATTCATATTAGTTCCATTCATTGGAAGTAGTATAGATAACTTTTTAAGACGTATTTTCCGTATATCCATGCCTTTTTGACCATATCCGTTCCCAGTCCATAAATTCCATAATGCCTTACTACCACTCTCTATTTTTGGGAAGTTATGTTTACCGCCGACTTTACCTTTAGTTAAAAGATTTGATATTTTTTTTACTGGTAATCCTGTTTGCGCAGCTAAGAATTTCACTTTTACACGGGATGACACCATTATCCCTTGGGCTGGATCACAGATTTCTACTGTTACGACACCATACCCCATTTGCACGGGCAATAGAATTAAATCTGTAATTTCGTAGCGTATCCAATATCCAAGACTGCCGGGTTCTGCGTAGCCGTTACATTTCTTACTAGTAGGGAGTTTTGTGCGTTCGCCGAGTACATCAATTGGATATACCATAATACTTCCTTTTATTAGTTTGGTTTTATGTCCTAATGAATCATGAGGCTATCCCATATTTTATTCCAGTGCAAGAATGTAAAAGGTGACACAGGACACAGATACTACTCTAACAATCAGGCTAAGAACCGGCGGGCTCCCCCGTACCCTAACTTACCTCTGCTTTCCATTGCATCATTTTATGAGTTAAACCGGTAGAAATTTTCAGGTAATCACTACCTTTACCAATTTCAGCTTCTGCTTCTGCTGCATTACCGGATAATGCTTTTTCCAGAATGCTGCCTGCGCATTGATGAAATTCGGCATGTATTTTTTTTATTGTTTCATAGTGTGGGCTGGCCTTTTCGTCTGCACTACAACTGTATAACCACTTGCCAAATTCACATTGATTATCCTGTTTTACTATAGCCGGGGTCCACTCACTTTTGCCCGTTTTAATCGCTTCGGCTAAACGCTGTTTCCATTGTCCATGTGCTGAAATACCATTGTTTAATGAATCTAAAATACTCATACACAACCTCGAATTATACCGGACGATATTTCCATTTATATCGGCTGTAGTAAAATTTTCTTAAGCCGTATTTTCAAAAAAAAAGTGAATAC
>JALTLP010000323.1 GCA_027001895.1 Chromatiales bacterium
CGGTTTCCCTTTTTTACGGGCACGAAACACGGTAACCGGGTATTTGCTACCAAGTAATTTTCTATCGGTTACTTCGATAGTATCGGTAAAAATATCATTGTCATGTTCTTCTGGGGTTATCAGTTGGTGCAGGCTTCTTAATATTGCCTGTCGGTGGTTTTCTTTTATTTGCTCTTTGGTTTGTTCAAAGGTGAATGCCACCATGGTGGTTCCGCCAATTGCAAAAACACCCAGTACAATGGCGCTGATAATCATTTTTTGTATTAACGGTGACATTGGCGTGTTCTTACTGGCTGACATTATGACTCCCCAAACGCTTTTGGACGCGTGTAGTAATCGATAGTGGGAGCAGCCATATTCATTAGCAATACACCAAAGGCAATACCGTCAGGATAACCGCCCCACACTCTTATTATATAAGCAATAATTCCGATACCGGCTGCATAAATAATTCTACCTCGCGGTGTGGTAGATGCCGTTATCGGATCGGTGGCAATAAAAAATGCACATAACATGGTTGCACCACTAAACAGGTGGAACAGGGGGGAAGTTTGTGTGCCTGACATAAACAACAGTGCCATAACAGAAATACTGATTAAAAAGGCAACCGGAATATGCCAACTGATAACCCGGCGGTATAGCAACCACAGGCCTCCTGCAAGATACCCCAGGTTAATCCATTCCCAGCCTTTGCCTGCAAAGCTGCCAAACACCTGTGTATGAGACGACCTGATTGTATCAAGTGATAAACCCAATCCGGTTTGGGTTTTAACGGTATCCAGCGTAGTGGCCATGGTCATGGCATCGATATCAATATTCGTTAAGGTTGAATGCAACAGGTAGTTAAGGCTTTGTGCAAAACTTAAATTGCTTTCCGGTTGTAACCATACGGTCATTTCACGAGGGAAAGAAATCAGTAACAATGCATAGCCTATCATTGCCGGGTTAAAGGGGTTATAACCCAGGCCACCGTATAAATGCTTGCCAACAATAATGGCAAAACTTACGCCGATAAAAGTGAGCCACCAGGGCGCTAAAGTGGGCAAGGCTAGCGCAAGTAGAACGGCGGTTACCGTTGCACTACCATCCATAATAAAAGGTTGTATTGGCCGCTTGCGCAAGTAAAGCATAAAGGTTTCAGTTACCAGTGCGGTGATAACGGCAACAATGATATTTAAAATCACCCCCCAGCCAAAGAAAGTAACATAGGCAATAATACCGGGCACAAGCGCATATAACACGTTAAGCATAACC
This sequence comes from Chromatiales bacterium, assembly GCA_027001895.1. Taxonomy (GTDB): domain Bacteria; phylum Pseudomonadota; class Gammaproteobacteria; order UBA6429; family Thiohalophilaceae; genus SZUA-37. Next base: position 1,255 of record JALTLP010000323.1, read on the forward strand.
CGGGTGACTGAATTCGGTGCTGTATTATTCATTGTTATCTTTCTTTTGTTTGTATTTATTACGACGACGTTGCTCGACTTCGTTTATTTTTTTGCGTTGTTCTTCGCTTAAGTTTTCGGTGTTCTTTGCAACCGCGGCCTGTTCCGCCTGTCGGGATTTCACCCGTTCAAGGGCGGCCTGTATCGCATCTTTTTTTGCATCCTGTTCAGTGGACGGATTGTTCTGTTTTTTCTGTAACAGGGCTTTCTTTTTAGCCTTGCGTTCGGCATCTTCCTTCTTCTTGCGTTCAAGCCTTAGCAGGCGTTGTTCGTGACGTTGACGTGCATGATCTGATTTTTTCTTGTCGGCTTCCAGTTGCCATATTTCATTTTTAGCAAAGCGATAAAATTGTACCAGTGGAATATGACTGGGGCAGACATAATCGCAGCAACCGCATTCAATACAGGAAAAAATCTGGTAGTCTTGCAGGTGGTCAAAGTCCTTTGCACGAGAGTACCAGTAAAGTTGCTGAGGTAAAAGTTTTGCCGGGCAAACACGTGCACATTCACCACAACGTATGCAGGGTAAGGCAGCAGGCTTTGTAAACCTGTTTTGCAGTAAAAGGCAATTAGTGGTTTTAATAACTGGATAATTAGTTGAATCAAGCCGGATGCCCATCATTGGACCGCCCATAATTAATTGTTGGTTGTTATCTTGTTCGTTATCAAAACTTTTTAAAACATCCTGCATCGGGGTACCTATAAGCACCCAGCGATTACCGGACTGTTTAAGTTTATCACCGCTTACAGTAACAACCCGTTTAATTAATGGTTTACCCTCAAGTATCGCATCGGCAACAGCATAAACCGTGGCTACGTTCTGGCAAAGAATACCCAGGTCGCGTGGTAGTTTATTTGTCGGTATTTCTTTTCCGGTTAATGCTTTTATAAGTTGTTTCTCGCCACCAGCCGGGTAGCGGGTAGGTATTTTTACCAGTTCAATATTATTAACATCTTCAAGGACAGTTGCCAGTGCCTGTATAGCTTCTGGCTTATTGTCTTCTATGCCAATAATGCATTTTTTAATATCCAGTGCATGTAAGACAAAACCAATGCCCTGAACTATTTTATCAGCCTGTTCCTTTATTAATACTGCATCGCAGGTAATATAGGGTTCACACTCGGCAGCGTTAATAATAAGTGTGTCGATGGGTTTGTCCTGCACCATTTTTATATGGGTTGGAAAACCTGCGCCACCCAGTCCGACAATACCTGCTTGATGGATAATATTTTTTAGTTCTTCTTTTTGTAATGCTAGCGGGTTTTCAACCGCTTTTATTGATTGATGCCATTGTTCTTTGTTATCCGGCTTTATAACAATGCAATCGACTGTTTGTTTTGTTGTGGCTGGTAATAAATGTGGTTCGATAGCAATGACTTCGCCTGATGTGGGAGCGTGGACGATGGCAGTTACACCATTGATATCATCTGTTCGTGCAATGCATTGGCCTTTTAAAACCTTGTCTCCCACCGCGATT
>JALTLP010000324.1 GCA_027001895.1 Chromatiales bacterium
CTCTCAGTAAGTTAAGCATTTTTTCTCACATCACGTAAAATGCGCCTATGAGTCTTCAAGCCGCTAACCCCTATATCAACGCCACTGTTACCGCCTCCGCAGGTAGCGGTAAAACCTATATGCTGGTTACACGCATTTTGCGCTTACTTTTAGAAGATGCTCCACCCGGCAGTATTCTTGCTCTCACCTTTACCCGTAAAGCGGCTGCTGAAATGCAGCAACGCTTAGCCGAACGCCTGTACCAGCTCGCCACCGCAGATGATGAAACGTTATTTAAGTTACTCGACGAGCTGGACTTAAGCCATGACTACCAGCTCAAAGCACAAGCCCTATACGAAGCCCATCAATACTGTGACTACCCGGTTCGCACCCTGACCTTTCACTCTTTTTGCCAGGATTTACTCGCACGCTTTCCACTGGAAGCCGATGTGCCACCTAATTTTGATTTACTGGAAAGCTCAGACTTACTCATTCAGCAGGCACGAGAAGCCCTGTTTAATGAAGCCACATTAGATATGCAAGGGGAACTGTCCAGCCACCTACAACAACTGGTAAAACTCTGCGATGGTTTATTTAATCTAGAAAAAATTCTGAACAGTTTTTTACAGCATCGCAGTGACTGGTGGGCCTTCACCGATAATACAAAGGAGGATAAGCCTGCCTATGCCAGCCAGAAACTGGCCGAAGCCCTGAATTACAACGCTCAACTCGACCCGCTCGCTGAATTCTTTAACGATAAAATGATTCAGCGAATCTCAGAGTTTGCAAAACTTCTCGGTCAGACTGGCGGCAAAAAAAATCTGGACTTTGCGGATCGCTTAGCAAGCTGGTTAGTGCAAACACCGAAAGACAAAAATGCATTTAATTTAGTTCGCGGCTGTTTTTTAACCCTCAAGAACACCCCATTGGCACGCAAAGACACGCCCACTTTGCGCAAAAAACTGGGAGATGATAATGCCGATCAGTTTCTGGAGTCCCATGACATTATCAGCAGTAAAATACTGGGCACCCTCGAGCAACTCAATAAGCAACATTGCTGGCAACTCAATCATCACTGGTTTTATTGTGGTGATAAATTTATTGAGCATTACCAAACATTAAAAACCCAACAACGCTTATTGGATTTCACCGATTTAGAATGGCGCAGTTATAAATTATTGCAGGACTCTGAAAACGCACTATGGGTTCAATACAAACTCGACCAACAAATTCAGCATTTATTAATTGATGAATTTCAGGATACCAACCCAACCCAATGGCAATTAATTTTACCCCTGCTGGAGGAAATGGCCGCAGCAGAATCAGAACAACATCGTAGCGTTTTTTTAGTGGGTGATGAAAAACAATCTATTTACAGTTTTCGCCGTGCAAAGCCTGAGCTTCAACAACAGGCAGCCAACTGGTTAATGCAGCATTTAAATGCTCAAGCCTTTCCCTTAAACAAATCCTGGCGCTCATCCCCTGCCATTATTGATACGGTTAACGCCGTATTTACTCAAGAGTACTATAAAATAAATTTACCCAGTTTTGTTGCCCACGAAACACACCAGAAAATGATGTCCGGTAAAGTACAGGTACTTCCTCTGTGGCGCGTAAGCGACAAAGATGATGTGGCAGAAGAAGCCTATTGCCGCAATCCGTTAAAAGAGCCTCGAGCACAAACACAGGGGATTCACCTAAAAGAGGCGCAACAAATTGCCTCGCACATAAAACAGCTAATTAAAGATAAAACCGCCGTCGCCGAAGGCAACACTCAGCGCCCGCTTAATTACAACGATATTTTTATTTTGCTTCGCAAACGCGCCCATGTTGCCGACTATGAACGTGCATTACGGGATGCGGGCATTGCCTATTTAGGCACAAACCGTGGCACCTTTTTATCCTGCCTGGAAATTCAGGATATGGAGGCTCTGCTCGACACATTGTTAACCCCGTTTAATAATTTAGCGCTGGCTCAAGTTTTAAAGTCTCCCCTGTTCAGCGCATCTGATGATGACCTGCAACTCATCGCCCTGCAACAACAGGGAAACTGGTTTGAAAGATTAGAAGGTTTATCTGCCGAACTCGATGCTCAACACCCATTACACCGGGCATGGATACACTTAAATAACTGGCGAAGCCTGGCAGATAAAATTCCGGTGCACGATTTACTGGATAAAATTTTTGACCAGGCCGATGTACTGGAACGTTACAAACGCGCCACACCCGAAGCCCTGCAACCCAGGGTACAAGCCAATTTAACTCTATTACTGGAAATGGCTTTAGATTTGGACAGTGGCCGCTACCCCAGCTTAATGCATTTTTTATACTATCTGCGCAGTTTAAAAAACACACCGAGTGATGCACCCGATGAAGCGCCCATGGAAACCCGCGAACCCCGTGTGCGCATTATGACGATTCATGCCAGTAAAGGTTTAGAAGCACCGGTCGTTTATTTAGCCGACACCGTTTCTGTTTCCCGGGATCGTTCCGCGTTAAGCACATTAATTGAGTGGCCGGTGGAAAATAAAAAACCATCGCACTTTCAATTAGTGCCTTCTGGTAAAAATAAAGATGCATACACTCAAGCATTAACTGAAAACCAAAAACAGGCTCAAGAAAAAGAAGACGCAAATTTATTGTATGTCGCAATCACCCGCGCTCGACAATATTTATTTGTTAGTGGCTGCCAACCTGACAAGGGAAAATTAACTAACTGGTATCAACCCTTATTTGATGCATTGCAACACTTAAGCCAACAAACCGATGATGAACCATTAACT
>JALTLP010000325.1 GCA_027001895.1 Chromatiales bacterium
TAGTTGTTCCTTCTGCCTGCTTTATCGGGTGTGGCAATCTAATTTTTTATTTTTAAAAATATTTCGCCCGCTGCTGCGCAGCTGAGGCGAGCGTACTTTCTTGTGGCAACAAGAAAGTAGCCAAAGAAGTGCTCCCCAAATCGCAAAACGTTCATCGGTCTGTGGTTAATGCTCAGGACATTTTGCGACAGGCCCTCCCTGGCCTGATCGCAAAAGCTCGTGCGTCCTGCACTCGCCCTGCGGTGTCACTTGCGCTTTAACCCATCCCGATTCACAGCGATTAAGGGTTCATTCCCTCACACTGAATTATGAGGGGGGTTTTAACCCCCGTTAGCCGAGCTGAGTTGTGCAGAAAAAATCGAGATCATAGCGAGCACACCGCTCTCGGCCATCCATGGCCTTCGCGGCATAAGTGCATCCATGCACAAATGTTTTCGCGCGAGTGATGTACAGGATGTACGAATGCAGCATAGCACAGGGATGTGCGAGAGCTGCAAGCAGCGCTCGATTTTTCCAAACAACGAAGGTACCTGACTTTAGTCAGGCGAAGGGTCGGGTGCGCTTCTTTTTCGCCCCTTTTTCTTGCGCAAACAAGAAAAAGGGGCTCGCAGCTTGCGTAGCGAGTTGCGAAACAAAAATATAAACATTCAGGCGTGAAAGCCTGCTTAAATAACATTACCCCATCCTTGCAAACATCACCGCAAACTTCTTATTACTTGCAGCAACAGTATAACCACCAAAAATTTTCTTTAATTTTGTATGATAAGCCAAATGATGATTCCCCACTATCCAGAATTCACCCCCTTGTTTTAAGGCAACATGCGCTTCGTTAAACATTTGCCAGGCAATATGGTCGCCAACAACATGGTTCTGATGAAACGGTGGATTGCATAAAATTAAATCTGCGCTACCGTTAGCCATATCCTGCAGGCAATCTGTTACCAGAAAATTCGCTTTACGTTGCTGGCCAAACGCTGCTTTAAAATTTTCTTTAGCCGAAGCCACTGCCATATAGGATTCATCGCTAAAGCTTAATTTTGCATCTGTATTTTGCTGTGCCGCAATAATACCCAGCAAACCATTGCCACAACCCAGATCAATAATATTTTCGAACCGATTACTGTCCGGCATATTTTCCAGAAAGAAGCGCGTACCGATATCAAGTTTTTCACGCGAAAACACATTGGCTTCATTGCATATTTTTAAAGTTGTATTATCTGTCTCAATTTCAAAACATTGCGGGTAGGGTGAAGATACAATTTTATTATTTGTAAAATTAGAAAAGATTAAGCGGGCTTTCTTTTTAGCCAATGAGGTCGTCGTTTTACCAATAATTTTTTCAAACAGCTTAAGCGTTGAGCTGTGAATATTTTTTGCCATTGCACCCGCAATAATTTTTGTATCGCTGTTAATATGTGCCGTTATCTTACAGAGAATATCTTCGAGGTAGGCATGACTTTTCGGAAGTTTAATGACAACCACATCAAATAAACCTTCGAGCGGCTGCATGCTATTAAGCAAGGTGACTGACTGGGTATCAATTTTATTGTGTTGCAGGTTATGGCGTATACCCTGAAAAGATAAAAAGGAGTCGGTTTGTACGATGGGCTTAACGGCATTTAAGCCCACTGCCAACGCACCAAAATTATCATTAATAATAAGTATACGTGGTTTGCCGCTAATTTCTTCCGACAGGTAATTTAACAGGTACTCGTCGGCCGCATCCCAGGCACGTAAAATCTCGTTATTACGTTGCGGATAACGAAGCAGGGTAAATTCACCTGCCGGAGTGTTTAACTGCGTTTCTATCCTGCCCATATTTTTTGTCCGTCTGTCCAATCGAGGCACCTACAATAACACGTTGTATTTTGCAGGCTAAACTTTACAAATTCAGCGAGTCCAGGCCAGGTGCTAAATGTTGAAGATTTTACTCGGGTTTATTGTTATTTATTATAGAGTTAGCCTGTTTAATAAGCGCCAGAACTAATGTTTTGCCAAAACATGCCGCTATATCGAAGGTATTAAGCTAAATTTAACGATATATGGCAACAAAAGATAAAATTGTAGAAGACAAGCTGGTCGCACTGGCGAGCATTGCGGCAGAATTACATTCTGTAAGGGATGTGGCCTGGCGAGTGTCACTGGCTGGAAAAAATGCCAAGGTAATCTCCGCACAAGCGGGCGACAAGGGGCTGGGTTTTAAACCCATAACGGAATCTATCGACGATATTTCAAAGCAGGCAATTAGTGGTGTTGAGGAAATTAGCCAGGAAGCCTTGCGCCTGTCAAAAATTGCGGTTAACGAACAACGCAGCATTGATGCCTACCAACGCTTTAAGTCTGTTGCCGATAAGAATCCAGATGCCCGCTATATTAAATCAATAGCAACAGCCATGAATAATGTCGAAAAAAATATGCGCATCTCTATGGAAACATTTAAAAAAAGTATTAACCAACTTATTTTATTATTGGAAACAATGGATCAATGTATGTTGTCTGCCCGTTCGGTTGCATCTGTTTCCAGAATAGTCACCTCGAACGGCCAGGAATTTCGAGATAAATTAAAAGTTGTTGCAGATGACCTGGACAAAGCCGCACGTTATATAAAGCAACGGCTATCTAACAGTTATCAACACTTAAGTAATGTTGATACGTTAGCTGACAAGGGAATTTAGGATACAACAGGAATAAAAATGAAAGCTACAAAAATTTTCGATAAAGGCCATCAATGGATAATGTTTGGACG
>JALTLP010000326.1 GCA_027001895.1 Chromatiales bacterium
CCAGTGAACCGGGGCTTCGTGCGGGAGGTGCAGGCGGTAGAGGTGGCCGAAATTATCTTTGACGACGATGTTGCGTAAGCGCATGGAGTTTTCTGTTTTTTGTCTTGTGTTATTTCACCGTGATGCGTCAGGCGGTCCCGATATTTCTGGTTCCCACGGTTCTCCGTGGGAACCAGTACCACACTTTAAACTATCCTCCACCCTATGCATTCCTACGCTGGAGCGTGAAACAAGAAAATGGCGCCTTTGCTTTTTAATCAGGCACAGGCCGGGGGGCAATGCCGCGATATTCCACATCATCACAGCGCAGAGGAAGAAAAGTTTCGGCAGGTTTGTCGTATGCTTCCGAATAACAGGCGGCAACCCCTGCGGTGACGAGCCCCCATGTTACCCGGCATATTTGATCACGACTCCATTGCTGGTCTTGCAGGAAGGCAACAATAAAGGTCGCGAGATTCATGCTCTCGTTATGTTCCTTCAGCATGTACTGCTCAATTTCGCGGGCAAGGCACATATACTCCCCCCATTCAAAACCAAGTTTTTCTGTAACCTCAGTCATCACAAAAACACGCTCATCACCTGTTGCCAAAGGTCTCCCATATCCGGGAATAATGGGTTGTGTACCCGGTCGCCTGCATTGTCCCTCAACGATCCCTTTAATATCAATGCCATCCTGGTGCTGTTGCATGGCATGAGACAAGAAATCATATGCTGCGGGCAGCGTGCCAGGCCCGTACATTCGTGAATCTGACGCATAAATACCTGCGGTGATGCCGGAAACAGGTGATGATTTCATAGTACCTGCAAGTGACCCAATTTGATTGCACCATATTCTCGGATCAGGAAAACTTAAACAACTGCAAACCGCCTCTGTCCATTTGGCAAGGCGTTGTTCCGGCATTTTTCCGGTGATATTGACTATAAGTATATTGAAATAGGAAACCTTTCCAACCAATTCACCGAGCAATGAATATCCGTAAGTCGTTACACCTTCTCCGATTTTCCAACCACCGATGCGTGTGCGTATTTTTCCGCGTTGCTTGTCCCATGCTTTATAGGTGTCATTGCTCATTGTTTTATCCTTATAAAATGGTTGAACAGAGGGGGTTAGGCATTCAACCACCATATGCGTTCCCACGCTGGAGCGAGGGAACGAGAAAAGTACAGTTTATAGTTTAGTCGTTGTCACCAAATCATAACCATGCCTTAGCATATTTGTGTTTTGATTTTTTTCATTCCTTGCTGTCGCGCTGATTTGCAGCGATGTATAACTCAGGTGTATTTGTTCATGAGGGGCTTTTATCAAATCCACATGGAAAATAAAATATTTGCTGATCAGGCAGTTTTCCAGCGTGTAGGTCATGTATTCAATGGGTTTGTCTGCTCCGGTTCTCACAAAATGAAGCGTTGCCTGTTTGCCTTCACTGCCTGCAACAGATACTTTGAATAATGCTGGTGTTGATGTGTCAGAGAATTTTTCGATATATACGGCGTTTAATTCGGGGAGCGCATTTTCACGGTTTGCCATTGCTCCCGGTTCCATGCCTATTTTCCGGGTTACGTTAAATTTGAAGTATTTAAGGGCGATCATGCCTTCGTAACCTTCTGCGGTTACATTGCCTTTTATACCTTCGTAATCAAGATAAATTGCCATATTAATTTAACCTGTGTGCTCCTGGTCTTCCCACACTTTTACAAATTTAATGCCGAAAAGGTTATTTTTTTCAACAATATTTTTGAAGTTGTTTTCATTATTACCTGAGTGGTGTTCTGCAAAATAAATTCTGGCTGGGTTTTCCCGGATTTTGAATAGTTTATTATGGGGAACTTTATCCGCCAGGAAAGCGGGCTTAATCAACCAGCCTACCTCACCCGTGCTGTATATTTTATAACGAGAATTTGCTTTGTCCAAAGCTTTAACCTGATTAAACACATTTAATAAGTACCAAGTTTCATCGTTAAATGGTATAGGCAGTAATTCGGCTGCACCTTTAACTACAGGGGCTATCAAATCATGAGCACGGGGATTTACTGTTAAGCTGCTGGGATCACTACTAATATAGCTAATATCCGGGTCTTTGTATTTGTCCAGATTGCGACCATCATCGTCAAACCATTCGATGCCGGGAGGAGCCCAGCTTCCCACTTTTTTTTTGCCGGTATCAAAATCACCAATTTTTTTCAGGTCATTACCCCTACACATTACAAATGTTTTTTTATTGGCCCTGTCTGGAAGTAAAGTATATACAATCATTTAGCAAGCCCTATATCATTTGCTCATTAATTGAAAAACCACCAGACTGCAAGTCAACAGCAATTTCCCTAAGCGCCTTGAACATGTCTTCTTTTGATGTGGCTGTAGAATCCGCCATTGCCAATACAGTAAATACATTATCATGATAATTCGCCGTATGTATCTGGCTATGTGCAATCGCATTAGGCATAGACTTATGCGGCACATATTTTTTATATCGAGGCAAATTCACTCCATTCGCTTCATCATTAAAACCAATATCCCATTTTAAAAGAATCCGTAAAGCTCTTCCTGCTCTGCGATCAGTCAATGCAACGATATGGTGGCTTGCGGTGTTTTTGGGTTTTGGGGGGTGATTTGGACTTAAACGCATGTTTCTGTTTAAGGCATATAATGCCCTGCGTCGCGCATTGCGCTTTTCCCTGTCAATATTGTTGGCGATTTCTTTCAGGGTCGTTTGAACTTCGTACTCTGTTTTTTTAATGACTTT
>JALTLP010000327.1 GCA_027001895.1 Chromatiales bacterium
TCGTGAACTTCGCGAACAGGGGTTGAACGACAACCAATAATTGTTACCAGTAAAACAGTGAGTATTAGCGTGGATAATTTCTTAAATGACATAGTGACTCCCCTTTAAAATTTCCATGTTTTAATTCTAATTTAACTTTATAATAACCATTATAAGCCACAGCAACAAGCAGCTTTTAAAGCACTTTTGCCTTACAGTATGCTTTATATTAAGTCTTTTTAGCAGACCAACCGGACAATAAATATGCAAATTGCGGTCGTTATTCCAGCGTATAATGAAGAGCGATCTATCGTTGATGTTGTCAAACGTGCCCTGCACCAGGCCGCTCAGGTTATTGTTGTTGATGACGGTTCTTCAGATAAAACCCTGGAATTACTCGAAAAGCTCGCCGCAGATAAGCAGGAAAGCTCAGAACTTATTGTTTTATCTAATAAAAACAATATGGGTAAGGCTGCCAGCCTGTGGAAGGGTATGCAATATGCTCAAAAATCAGGGGTTGATGCCGTAATCAGTCTCGATGCCGACGGTCAGCATTGCCCGGAAGATATTCCACGCTTTATTAAAACAGCCGAACTACACCCGGACACCATTATTATTGGCGCACGCCTGGCGGATAAAAAATCGATACCGGCCAGGCGCTATTATGCCAACAAGTTTGCTAACTTCTGGTTGTCCTGGGCGGCGGGTTATATTATTGACGACAGTCAGTCCGGCTTCCGCTTATACCCGAGTAAATTAATCAGCCAAATTAACCCCGACACGCAGCGCGCCAAGAGCTTTGTGTTTGAAAGCGAAATTTTAATCGATGCAGCGCAGGTCGGGATTAAGAGCATTCCGATAAAAATCGAGGCCATTTATAACCCCGATGCAAGACCCTCTCACTTTCGCGGGGTGACCGATATTTTACTTATTACCCGGATGGTGGCCTGGTCGCTTATCAGCCGTTTTATGTATCTACCGGGTTTATTTAATATCACCGTTATGCGAATGCTTAAAGGTAAACATGGCAAGGCCATTGGTGCAGACGGTTTTGGTATGTTGTTTTTGTCGCTGCTTTTTATAGGTTTAAGTGGTGGGATTAGTTATCTGTATTTTTTATATAAAGTGGTGAGTACCGCAAAAAACACACCGAGCTATATCAGCGATTGTGACCTGTTGCTGGTGCTGGGTATGCAGCTTAAGAAAAATACGATTAACAAACTTTACCGACAAAGACTCGACAAGGCAGATGAACTGTTAAAACATCAGGACAATATGCGGGTGCTGATACTTGGCGGGCTTACCGGCAACGCCAGTATTACCGAGGCCGAGGCGGGTAAGCAATATTTAATGCAACATGGCCATGCTGAAAGTCGTATTATAACCGAGCACCAGTCACGCCATACACTGGAAAATTTAAAGTCAGCTCAGGCATTGATACAAAAACATAAGTTTAAGCATATTGGCTTGCTAACCAGTCGTTTTCATTTGTATCGTGCTTTATTACAGGCAAAGGGCTTTAAGCTTAAGCCAACACCCTGCGCAGCAGAAAATTTACTGTCGTACAAGGTTGTTAATGTATTGCGGTTAATAAACGAAGCCTTTTTCTGTCACTGGTATATGGCTGGAAAGATATTTGCACATGCAACCGGCAATAAACATATGCTAAACAGAATCAGTTAAAAAATATATTATTATAATATTTTCTTATAACAATAAATATTTTATTAGATTAAATCAGTTGTACAAATATCTGCAGGGATGCTGAACAGCTTAACAAACAGGGAGTGATAAACAGCACTAAAAATATGGGGGAGCCTGCTATGCCAGCGAAACACACAACTACTTACCAGTCACCATTTAGTACAGAAGACTTAAACAATTTCCGTAAACAGGGCGACCCGTTAGCCGATGAAGTGATTGATGTCTTTGCAGAACAATACGGTTCCTCTATTCAGGAACTGGCGGAAAAGCTGGAAAACATGATTAGAATGCCGACAGACGGTGATGTTATCGCAATGGCAAAACAGGTTTTTCCAGATAACGAGCAAATCCAGAAGGCGCTGGAAAAATATTTTACCCAGGCAGTGAAACTGCCGGAATGGCTAGACACCGACAAATTAAAACACGGTGGCTATGTTTTTCGTGACCATATGTTTAGTAGTTTTATGGTGCTAGGTTGCGCCAGCCTGCCTATATGTTATGTCTGCCGCCCCGATGTCAAGGTGTTAAGTTATACCCGCCGATTAATAGACGATGCACCCAAACGTCTGGTAGAGACTGCACAAATGGTGGTAGATGTAATGGGTGAGGGTGGCCTGACTGTTAAGGATAACGAGTTAGCCGGTAAAGGCGTGCAGTCGACTTTGAAAATCCGGCTGATACATGCTGCTATTCGCCACTTAATGCTTAACAAGGAAAAAATTCTTGCGGCACATAGTCACAATAATGATATAAACCCCAAAAACTTTTTACTTGCTTATATATATGACGAAGTCCAGGATCAGTGTAAATGGTATGGCGAAAGTAAACCCGATGTCTGGAACATAGACCAGGACGGCGTACCAATAAATAAAGAAGCCCTGGCTGAAACACTGTTAACTTTTTCTTATTTAATTTTAAGTGGTCTTAATAAAATAGGCATTAAATTACCTTCGCAACAGCAACAGGCTTATTTACACGCATGGAATGTTGCAGGTTATTTGTTAGGGGTAGATGAATCCTTCTTAAAAGAATTCGACACGTTTGAAAAGGTTGATGTGATTTATACCCAGATCATGTTGCGCCGGCGTGGTAAAACAACAGACGGTATTTTACTGCAACAATCTTTACTTGAAGTTTTTGCCGACAATGGTGCTCGTTTAATTCCGTTTGGCAGATTGCTGCATGTTCGCCGTTTAGCTCGGCTGGTGACATCAAAGCTAATAGCACAACAGGCTTATGCAGATTTAGGTTTAAAGTTAAGTTTGTACGACCGTATCGTGCGCTTTTTTATGTGGATAGGTATTCGGGTATTCGGTTGGCTGGTTTCTAAAGGTTGGTTCCGTAAAATATCTGACTATGTGTTTGCTAAAATTGCACAGTCTTTGTGGGATTGGCGTGCAGATTTTTCAAACGCTGAGACACAAGTTGCAGAAAAGCATAAAAATCACAAACACGACAAGACGGGCGTTTGTAATCCACTTATAATACCGCATCAACTTATAGCAACAAGCCACTTGGCAGATCAATATGACAGTAAGGCGAACACTTAAACAAAGTATTCAGGAACAACGCGAGGCACTCGAAAAAAGCCTGGTTACGCCGCTGTCGCGAATTGCCAAAGCCTGCGAAGCTGCCTGGCCTGATCGTCAGGCACTGGATGATGTTTTATTAAAGCAGTTAAAAATTATTCCTAACTGTACCTTTTTATATGCGCTGGATACCAACGGTGTGCAAATAAGCGATAATATTTCCAGCAGCGGTTTGTTGCCGGAACATTATGGGCGTGACCGTTCAAAGCGCCCTTATATGAAAGAAGCGGTACCGGTAAGTGGTTTTTTACTGTCCGAAGCCTATATCAGCTTGCGTGTATCGCGGCCGTCACTTACCGCATTACAGGTGGTGCGTAAAAACGATGAAGTAGTGGGTTTTATTGGTGCCGACTTTGACTTACGCAACCTGCCGGTTACGGCAGAAATGTATGACGAACCCGCTATGTGGCGACAAATTAAAGGCGACGTGGCCATTCGTAGTACCTTGTTCCAGCAAACCCGTGCTGAAAGCCTGCTCGACAAGGAAATTGACCAGGCCATGTCTATCCTCGAAGAACTCACCGTGGCACATGGTATGTTCCAGTGTGTGCTGCATTTTTCAAGCAGTCGGGCGACTATCTGGTTAATGAACGACCCCTACCGTTATCATATTTTACAGGCCGAAGAACTGTCAGACCCGGATATTTGCCTCGCCTACCCGTACCACGAATACCCGAAAGATGCGTTGATCCCCGCCGAAAGCATGAGCGCCATATTGGATAATATGAAGCAACTGCGTTTTACCGACGAAAATATTTACCTGCGCTCGGCATCCATTAATATCTTTAACGGCATGATAAGCCTGACCTTCTCCTGTGACGGTTCGCACTATATGCCATACCAGGAGTTTATCGACAAAAATATTAACTTTTGGGTTGGCAGCACCGCTTAAGCTATTATTGGCGTATGGGCGACACAGCAAACAATCATCTTTTTTCGCGGGCCTCACTCGACATTAGCTACAATCTTTTACGTAAATCCGATCCGCAACTTGCACTTACAGTACGTAATATTTTATTTGAAACACCGGCAGAAAAAACAACCGACAAGCCAAACAACCCACACACCGACCAGTTCAAAGTGCAGCTCGACTCGTTGCAGGTACGCAAAATTGTAGAAGTATTAATGGACGTACTTAACCAGTCGAGCGAAACGCATACAGAAGATAACACCTCGCTTTTCAGGCCGGTGTTAATACAGTCCATTATTAATGAATGGACCGTACTGGCAAAGAGCATGTTTGACGAGTACCAGCAGAATAAAGAAAGTTAATGTTATTAGTTTGATATTACATGAAAACCTCTTAAGGTCCAGCAACCTCTGTTATAACCATCATCATTCCTATTATTGGTATTGTAATTATATAACCGACTGCATCTACTAGTAGCGTAGCAGGAGTGGCGATTATTTTTCCGGTTTGTTCTACGTATGACTCTGGTTTTGTAATTTTTACAGCGAGTTTTTTATCAAGTTTTTTAAGTGGTAGGTTATCTGGTATTTTATAATATTTACCTTTAATGAATCTTGTTAAATGAAGATTCTTAGAATCACCTGTTTGAAAACCAAGTTTTTTTAGTTTGTTAATAGTCTTGCTATTTATACTTTTATCAGAAAGTATAAGATTAATGCTACCCGTTATTACATTGTTTTCATCAACTATAAAGTCGTAGAATACAGGCCTGAAATTAATTTTACGGCTTTGTATTAATGCGTCGCCAAAGTTATTATCAACCTTAAAGATATAACCATTATCACCCGTAGACACCAGCAATTCATTTCGAGCCTTATTGTAGTAAAAACCATCGATATATTCTGTTGTCGGCTTATTTTCCCATAATGACTGGGTTGTACAAGCAGATAAAAACAATACTGTAAAAATTATAAATTTATTCATATTTCTTCATGATAGTATATTTAGTTAAGGTCATTAGGTGAAAATTGATAGTTATGATTTCTCCATGATGACCATATACCTATATCATAGCCATAAGTTAGAACAACCTGAATGTTGTCTTTTTCGTTAGCTGTAGAGTAATTATTTAATATTACTTTTCCAATATCTTTAGCAATGGACTCATTATTTATATCGTCCTTTGCTAGAAATGCCTGGATAAATATATATGTTCTTGTTCCTTTTTTTGCAGTAGTAATGGTGCTTGTGCCCTCTAGTACATTTGCATATACAATTTCAGGCTTGAGCATAATGATTTTTCTTACCTTAAGCATATCTGAAAATGGTAAATTTTCTACAAGCTGCATAGTAAAGTAAGGTGCAACTGCTGCTACAATAAATAAGCTTGTAATAATTGCATAGTGTAGCTTCCATACAGGCTCTAAAGTGGCTCTTTCTGTGTTTTTATTAGTAACGTAAGTGCCAATAATTATATCATGTAATGATTGTCTTGTGTGACGGTTGAATATGTATAAATATATAGTTGATATAAGACCGCCAAATATAACCAAAGACAACAAATATATAAATGGTGAAGTTAGTAGATCTTCTGTAAACCTGGCATTGTTCAGATAAAACGGAGTACCAAGAATACAGTAGCGGAGAAATGATTTTGGAATACTGATAAATTGATTATTTATATCAACTACATTTATTTTTAGCAAGGTTTTACCTACTGTCTGCCCACCATTAATTCTGCTGTTTAATATGCCGAAGTATATGAGAGAAATACTAAAACCTAATAATCTTCCCCAATCACCAATTTGAACAAAATAGTCTTCAAAAAATAACCCCAATAAGAAGCCTGCAACACCTAAAATTAAGACATCTATTAATAGAGCAAAGATTCTTCTCCAGAATCCTGTTATCCATATATTTTCATCGTTATGCATAGCTTATCCTTTTTATTTTTTAATCTAATGCAACGCTAAACGGCAATTAACCATGAGCAAAGCGAGCGGTTTATTGCCCGGGCTGTGCATTTTTTGCGCAGTGATTTAAACGACTTGTTATGTTTTCTTTAATGATATTACTTTAGATTTTGGAATTTTATCATGCCACCCTTTCGGATAGCCTTGTCCACCTAAAAATGAAAATGCCTCAAATGGAATCAAGCGACACAGTGTTCTGCCTAATGCTTTTCCAAAAGTTAATTTACTCCCATCCTCGCATACAGCTTTAGTTCCCAGAATAAGCTTGCCTAGTGTTCGTCCTGATATAGCTTCTAGTGGCACAAAATAAACAAGTATAATTATAATCCCTAATAAGTGCTCATTCATTCCCATGATTACATCGCCCAATCCAATGATTGCTAATACAAACCCAAATATAAACGCAAATATAAAATAAGCGATTAAATCAATCAGCATAGTACCAAACCTTTGTCCCGTACTGGCAAGCTCATATTCAGTTTCATTTATAGACACTTCCTCATTCATTTACTTCTCCTCCTTTTTATATTTTTAAACATAACGTTTTGCTATGGGGAAAACTGCCAGGACAAAGCGAGTGGTTGGTTATCCCTTTTGAGCGACTTTTTAGGTGTTTTATATATTATGTATTTGATGACAAAGCTCCATAGTAGCAAGGAGAACGTGTTATTCTCTCTGATATATTATACAAATACATTACCTGCTCTTTCCCATTGTATAGATATGAAACTTCAGCAACCACACAAACCGACATTAATATACCTACATGCCTTAATCTAAGTTGTATTTCTGGCGCTGTTAACCTTGACATTTCATAAGATGCAACGAAGTGCGTCCAAAGCACCCCGCCATGTGCTTGATTTAATTTATGTTGCACTAACTGTTCGATTGTTCTACCTTCAGATTCGCAATATACATATATTTTTTTGCAGTAATGATTTGTTGTGTTTTTATATTCTTTGAGTTTATTGATATTAACACGTATGTTAACTGGTATTTGCAAACCGTTTTCCGGCTCACTATTTATTTTTATGGCTACCTCATTAGAGGTGTTGTATCTAGGGTGCCAATGAAATTTAGACCTAAATTTCCATGTAAAAAGCTGGAAGCTTAATTGCTCCATTGGCTCAGGTAGTGTTGAGGACGGTATTACAACGCTATCCGTATCCATTGAACAACCAAATGCATATGGTATATTTAAGCAATTTATTAGCGGTGTTAAGGCTAGCGATTTTAATATAAAACGCCTCTTCATTATTTATTACACCTAACATTAATAGATACAGATTTTACCTATCCCAATTTTAGACAGAATCTGCCTAAACCATCCAGTTCCCATAAATCATACCAAAGATCGTTTTTTTGTGCGACCAAAATTCTTTTTATGGTAAAAAATGCTTACATTTTAAGCAATGAAAAGGATTTGATTGGCTATAGCAGCGTAGCTTTTGTTGGTATTGTGAGTGAGTAAAGCGAGTGGTTGATGCCTAAAATATTTAGTGAATTTGTGGCATATCGGTTTTGTCGAAATAGTCCTGCATGATTTCACGAACATGTTCGGGGTAGTTCATTCGCACCATTTCAGACATACCCTCTTTAAAAAAGCCCGGTGCATCCATTGGCAGGGCTGTAATCAGGTCTGAAAAAACGTGTTGTATGGTGTCGACATCGTGGCTGCGAGTGGCAACAATACCTCGGTTAATATTTAGTAAACGCCACGGGCGGTGCATATTGCTAAGTTCTATATCCTGTTTTATAGCATCGCTACAGGCATCGGCAATTTCACCGATAAAATCGGCCAGGGTAATCAGTTCAGCCGTATCTTTGGTCGCGTTGGCAGTTTGTGCCAGCGCATCAACAATGGGTTCGAGCAGATTTATCTGGCCGTTGCGTTGAATCACCCAGTCGGCAATAACCAGTGCCATTTGTTGCATCACCTGGCGGGTTTCATCCAGTTGAAGTTCATTGGCTTTAAACGCCAGTTTTTCCAGTACGCTTAAACCGTGTTCGCCGATATCGGTTATATCGTTTGTGACAAATTCCTGTTTGCTTTTGTCGACCCCTTCGGCAATATCAAAGAACTGGTTCATGGCCTGTATGCTTGTTTGCAGTTCGTCGCTGCTTGCAGACGGGTTAGTATTTTGTTCGGTTTGCACAAGTTCTTCGGCATACGAATTAAATACCTTGCGTGCATCGGCCAGGCTTGTTTCAAGAAATTTCATTTATGCCATTGCGCCGTTAATGTTTATAACCTGCCCGGATATATAGCCTGCATCGGCAGAGGCTAAAAAGCCAACTAGACTGGCAACTTCTTCGGGTTTCCCGGCGCGTTGCATGGGTACAATTTTTTTAATGGTGTCTTTATCAAATATCTTGTCGGTCATTTCCCCCTGAATTACACCGGGTGCAACCACGTTAGCGGTAATGCCGCGTGATGCCATTTCCAGTGCAATGCTTTTTGTTGCGCCGTGCAGTCCCGCTTTGGCTGCGGCATAGTTTGCCTGACCGCGATTACCCATTACCCCGGCAACCGACGACATGGAAATAATCCGTCCCCAGCGGGTTTGCATCATGGGTAATAGCAGGGGTTGGGTGACATTATAAAAACCATTAAGGTTAACGTCTAAAACCTGTTGCCATTGTTGCTGTTGCATACCGGCCATAATAGCATCGTCATGGATGCCGGCATTGTTAACCAGTACCTGGATAGCACCTTGTTGTAAAACTTCTTCGAGTTTTGTTTTAGTTGCTGCCGCATCAGTAAGATTAAAGACAATCGCTTCGGCATTGCCACCGGCCTGTTTAATTTTATCAACCACAGCCTCGGCACGTTCGGGGCGCGAATTGGCATGCACGTAAACAAAAAAATTGTTTGCGGCAAGTTGCTGGCAAATGGCTTTGCCAATGTCACCACTTCCTCCGGTAACCAGTGCGCGTTTTTGAGTCATGCTGTTATTCACCTTTGTCCATTTGTATAACTGTTGCGCGACCAGTGGCAACGCTTACTTCATTTTTATCCTGTAAAAAATACATACGAAATTCATACATCAAGTTGCCTGATTGAGCCATTAACTGTTTTACCGCAATATGCAGGGTGTTTTTAATATCGTCGAGGTAGGCAAACGACAGACTTACATCGCGCACAGCGGCAAGGTAACCGGGTGCCAATATTTCGCCCTGTTCGCGCGCCAGTAAACCACCGTGGATCGCCATCGCCTGGGCACAGTATTCAATAGCATGTAGAGCAGAAAGTTTGTTGCCTTTAAGTAACGGGTTGTTATTGGCAAGGTGTGTTTGTGTTGTACAAAGTAAATCTGTTTTATTCCAGTTTAAAACCTGCTCGTTTAAACACATTAAACCGGCATGTGGGATTAAACTGGCGATTTCAGATTTTTGTATTGTCGCTGTCATAAGTTTTCCACAATAATATTCAGTGCGGTTGACTGTACATGCGGTATAACAACGTTAGCATTTTGTTTTGTTGCTAATAATTGCAGTAGTGGCAAGGCGCGTGCAGCCGGGTTGCCCAGGCGCAGGGCTTCCAGTTCGCTGTTAGTGCATGTGCTGTAAGCTGTGTTGTTCGCCAGCTCAAGTTTCAATTTGGCAAAGCTGTTAGTTTGTTTGTTAGCTGAAAAAACCATTGCGGTTGCAAAGGGTGCGTGTAAATGTCGTGCACTATCGAGCGGCTCGGGGCCGGGTACATCGTAGGCAACAAACAGCACCGGTTTGTTTTCGACTGCAACGTAAGTTGCGGCTTCTATTAAGCCGATAGCAAAGCTTTCATCTGCGCCGCTTATACTATTGGAGTTTTGTTGTGCCTTTGCAGCAATAGCCCAGTAGCCGGCCGGTGCGTTATGTACCGAGTTATGAAAGTTAGTGGGTGACACGGGGTGTTCGGGCAGGGTGAGTGCGCGACAAATTTTATCCATAATACTCATGTCGCCATCGGACGATGCAAACACCGTGGCATAGTCACTGGCGGTTTCTAAGTCAGAGCCCAGGCATTGTTCTGCAGCATGCAGGGCCAGCTTTATTAAAGCCGTTGTACGACGGCGTTCGTTAGCCGGTAAGATAGCCGGTGTTAGTTTGGGCAGTTCTTCAAAAGTATAAGTCTGTTTTTCACGCAGCACATCCTGACTGGCCTGCCAGCCATTCAGGCCAGGGGCCACCAGACTGATATTGTTTAAGTAAATTTTAGTGCTCATGCTGCTTGTCTGTTATTTTCCTTTGTAAGCCTGTTGCGGTTTATGCATTATCATTCCGACTAATTAACAGGCTGCTGTTGCTGCCACCAAAGCCAAACGAGTTGCTGATAAATTTATTAACGGGCGTATTATTTTTTT